>NZ_JAUUBW010000009.1:0-99258 GCF_036598985.1 Sporolactobacillus sp. KGMB 08714 | reverse complement strand
GAGCCATTGATACGATCGTCGAAAGTTTTCTGGAAAAACTGCCCACCAGCTACCGCAAACAACTGAAAAAAGCAGCAACTTGAACTAATTTACTTGTGGAAAACGTAGAACCGGCAAGGTGTTAGGGCACTTTTTTAACTTTCAAGTTTTAGTCTATAACAAGGAGTGATTTACATGGGAGATGGGAACTGTAGCATATGTTATGGATTCAGACCTGCAAACAGAAGATTATAGTTCCAGTTCATAGGTCTGTTCCATATGTCGGACACCCCATGAGGCATCTTCCACCTCTTTTGTTTTTTGGAAGCCAACTTTTTGATACATCGCAATCGCCGTTTTCTGATCGTCGGTAGTCTCAAGATAAATTTTTCGGTATCCGGCCTTTCTTGCGAAATCAAGAGCCTCTACCAAAAGATGTTTACCGATTCCTTGTCCTCGGAAATCCGGATGAATCAAAAACCAACGCAGTTGAGCAATCCGAGCCGGATGCTTGGCTATGGCAATCGCACCGATCTTTTTATCTCCAGCCTCTGCAAACCAGAGACGGTCTTTTTGAGGGTCATAATCTTTTAAGAAGTCGAAAAGAGTTTCACAGACATAACCTTCAAACACATGATTGTATCCACATTCTTTCGCGTAAATCCATCCATGCAAATAAATCAGTTCTCCCGCGTCCCCCGGTCTGAGATCATGCCGGATCTGGATCGGTTGTCCTTGTTCATGGGACAAATACTGTTGAATCAATTCCATGCTGTCCGCCAGTTCTCTCTGTTGCGTTTCAGGCAGATTGCTGATCAGTCTCTCCGACTGTTCGTCCGACAGACGGTTCATCTGTAAAAGCGTTTCTTTCCCTTTTTCCGTCAGACGTATGGGATACAGACGGCCATCCTCTTTTGATTGAGTGCGGACAGTAAGCCCATTTTTTTCAAATTTCTTTAAAATTCTGCTGAAATAGCCGGGATCAATGTTTAACTTCTGAGTCAATTTGCTTGCCGAACAGGTATCCGTTCCTCCGATTTCATACAAAATACGAGTTTCAGTCAAGGAGAATTCCGTATTGAGCAGGTGTTGATTCAGAAGCCCAAGGAGGTTTGTGTAGTAACGGTTGAACTTTCGCATTCTGACAATAGGGGAAGATTGTTCCGAATCCATAAAGACACCTCTTTCGACAATTTATTACCTTCTAGTTTAACGTTTTAATTGACAAAGTCAACTATTTTAGTTGCTTTGTCTCCTATCTCTTTTTCCAGCAAAATTTCAATTTGAAACTGAACAAACATGGCGCTTAGTGGATTGGGATAATTCTTCAGAACGTATAATTTATACGAAAAAAGCAAAAAAACTTGTTACCCCTCTTCAAGTCATTGACTCAATTTTTTTTAATAAGGGCCTTGGATTCTTCAGTTTGTGCCTGAAGAGAAAATCCTTTTTGTTCCAGTTTTTTGATCCATTTTCGGATGACTCTTATTTCTCGGTTCAAATAATCCTGTCCAAGCTCAAGATAGGGTTCTTTCTTTGAAAGCATTTGGTAAATGATCCGCAGAAGCAAGTGGGCAGTGGCAACAATCGCTCGTTTACTGCCTTGCGACGTTTTTAGCCGCTGATAATAACTTCTCATTCGGCTCTGCTTTTTCTTTACCGCGACCCATGCCGATTGAACCAAAATCGACTTGAGGTATTTATTTCCTTTCCCGATATGGCTGTCCCGTTTCTTGCCGGCACTTTCGTGGTTTCCGGGACATAGGCCGGCCCAGGAAGAAAGTTTAGCCGATGAACCAAAGACCTGCATCTTATTTCCAATCTCGGCCAGGATGACCGCCGCCGCATCCTGGCTGACACCGTATATAGATAAAAGCAGATCTCTTTCTTCTGAAAAGTAATCGGTAATGAGTTGATCTCGATGCTGAGCGATCGCTTCCACCTGTCTTTCAAAAAAATGAATGATGCTCATATAGTGGTCGAGCAGCTGGCGTTGACTCGGAGTGATCGAACCATTCAACGCCTGAACGATGACTGCTGTTTTTTTCTTTAATTGGAACTTGACCATTTGCCTGACCTGGCTTTCTGTCAGGACTTCACCGTCAATAATACTCTGAAGGAGCGCCCGCCCGGAGACGCCAAACAAATTTGTCAAAGCAACTGAAAGTTTAATGTTACTGCTCTCCAGCACTTTATGAATACGATTCTTATAGGTCGAGATATTCTGCCTGAGTTTCATGACCGACCGGGTATACTCTCTTAATTCCCGGATCTCTCTTCTGGGAACAAAGCTGGCCGTCACTAATCCGCATCGATAGATTTCTGCCAGCCATTCCGAATCCAAACGATCCGTTTTACGACCCGGCATATTTTTAATCGTTTTCGCGTTCGCAAGGACCAGATGAAACGCGTCTTCCATCAGATTCCAAATCGGTTTCCAGTAGATTCCGGTGCTTTCCATCACTACATCCTTGATGCGATAGTGAGAAAGCCATTGAGCTAATTTTTTGATCTGTTCCGTGGTCGTTTGAAAAACATGATGAAGCTTTGAAGGCTTTTGATCGACCGGGCCCCATAGAATGGTGGCGTGGATCGTGTACGATGAATATCCAAACCGGCGCAGCGTTCCAGCACGGCTTCCATGTGAACCACATCCCCGAATGATTATTAGAAGCTGGCCAGGATATCCTGAGAGTTGAAAAATTTATACACGTGTTTGGCACACAATCGGCGGTCCTCCCAGATATCCTTGATTAGTTTGTGTAACGGCTTGTTCAGCCATTTTATACGATAACCTCCGACCGGCTCCTACTTAAAGAATACCCACTTTAAGCAAAATTTTTTTGATTTTTCATCCTCGGCGGTGCCGGGAAGGCATGAAAGTTTTCATATACACCCTGTCCGCTGCGAAAGCGGATTGTCATTTGTGCTTCTCCCTGCCACAACTTTTTGTCCGCTTTCTTGCCGCCTCGCAAAATCGTGTGCCAAAGGGTGCCCTCTTTGGAAACCCGCAAAACAAAACGGCGATATGCACCCTTTCCGGGAACATATCGCCGCTTGTTATTAGCAGCCCGTTTCACGGTCTGCATGTAGTTCCTTGTAAACTGACTTTAGGTTACCTGTAAACCAAAAATACATGTAATAAAAGTCCATCCAGTTTATTTACCTTATCTTGATCAGGAACGAAGTTGAAATTTATTAACTACGGCGTGAAATCATTCTTTTCAACGGGGAAAAATGACACCGGTGAGATAAGAGATCGATATTGCGGGGTTATCCAAAAGGGCAACCCTCTTTATTTATAGCATTATATTATTTATCCAACTTCACCAATAACAGCGAATTTTTCAATAATATGCTGCACTTTTTCTCTACAAATTTTGCATGTTCTTATTTGTACTCAAATCAAGATACTCATGCTTTAATTTATCGATAATTTCTGCTACGGTTTCCTCTTTTTTAATTGCTCCTACTCCATGTCCTGCTGACCATATATTCTTCCATGCTTTTGGACCATTATCATTTGCTTTAGACCAATTAAAAGATCCTTTCGTTGGCAATTGCTTTGGATCGATTCCAGCTCTTTGAAGACTCGGGATTAAATAATTCGCATTGATTCCACTAAATACATCGGTATAAATAATATCTTCAATAGTCGATTCAAGAAGCATTTTTTGATATTCACTGCTGGCTAGGCTTTCTTTAGATGCAAGGAATCTAGTCCCCATATAAACGAGATCCGCACCAAGAATTCTTGCAGCCAAAATATCCCTGCCTGTTGAAATTCCACCAGCTAGAATGGTGATTCCATCCCAAAACTCTTTTACCGCATGGATAAATGCGAATGGATTATAAGTTCCGGCATGCCCTCCTGCACCGTTGCAGACAAGAATTAAACCATCAGTCCCTCTTTCGGCAGCTTTTCTCGCATGAACAAGATTTACAACATCCGAGAACACAAGACCACCGTATTCATGAACAATGCCGACAACCCGGCTTGGATCTCCAAGAGAAGTAATGACAACAGGAGGCTTGTACTTTCTAATATACTCTAATTCTACTTCATATCTTGCATTAGTACGGTGAACAGCCAAATTAACGGCCCAAGGAGCTATCTTTCTCGTTGGTTCATTACGCCTTGCTGTAGAAAGACCTTCTGTGATGCGAATCATCCAGTTATCTAAATCCTCTAAAGTACGAGCGTTAGCCAAAGGAAATGAACCAATGACTCCTGCTTTACAACCTTCAATGACCATTTCAACACTTGAGACCAAAAACATTGGTGAGATTATTATCGGAAGTTCAATCCGAGATACAACAGTAAAAGGTTTTTCATTTGTCATGAAAACTCTCCCTTCCCGGAATACAGTTCTAAATTTTATTTTTAAACAAGTTTAAACACTTTTTATTCTTTAAGATTAATTCTAGAATTGACATAAATATATTCGATGTTATTTCAAAAATTCCGATCAGGTCTTTTTTTGTGTGTAAATTCATCTCAGGAAGGAAACAGGAGCGCGCACTGGCATCAACACTTGACAGATGGCCTGTTGGATCATTCGGTCCAGTCCCGGGGGATGCCCAGTTTGCGCCGGGTCCCGTCCGGCTTAGGAAGACATACTCGTTTGACCGGTTGAGGCCTGTAGGTGCCCGTTTTAAGTTTCCGAATCAGCGGCCGGCAGTATTTCCGAACCTGACTTTCCAGTTCGCCCACGGTGATGCCGTCAATGCCCGGCGCGCCATGATTCGCCTTTACTTTCTGGAGTGCTTTCCATAAGTTTCGAAGGTCTATAACTTTTTCTATCAGTGATACAAGAATCCGTATCTGTCACCGAGTGTTTCCGTTGCTGAGCACTCCTGCATTGTCTCCAGCGGGCAGCTATCTGCCGCTCATGGCGGACGCACAAGACAATAAGCCGACGGACTATGCCGCCGGCTTATTGGTCATGACTTCGTCTGAGGGAGCGGCCGATTCAGCCACTCAGTATAAAAGGCATCAATATCGGGTTCAAAATCTTGCAATATCGGATACCAAGGCGTGACAGCTTCCACTTCGAGCTGCGTTGCACATGATGGACAGTAATATTCGCGAATAACCTGCCACTTCGGATCAGGGGCCAACATGTTCGGGTACAGTTCCGCCAATTTTTCCGGGGTATCCCGAACATAGATCAGCGCATGGAGCTTCCAGTTATCTCCCGCTTCACAAAATTCATGTCCGCAATCACATTTGACCACTCTGCTGCCATCCGGTTTCTGTACATAATATAAATGCAGACCGGCCGGCAGCAGAATCAGATCCTCCCATTTGACCCTTTCCTGCAGGATACTGATGTACTTTTCAAATCGATCGGCATCTTTAAAGTTGGAAAGCATCTCTTTCAGTTTATAAAAATCAATCGTCCCATCGATTAACTCCTCAATGGTCTTGCGGTCATATTGCGTCATGTTCTCACCTCATTTGCCATTATTTGTTGTTCTTTTTTATTTTCGCCCCAAATACTGGAATGCCCAACTCATCTTCTGTCAGATTCCACTCTTCCGGCAAATTCCAAAACGCTTTAAATTCTTTTGCAAAGTTTTCGCTGAGCGCAAAACTGCCCGCATACATATGCTGGACCTGAACGGATGCTTCTTTCTTTAAAATGTTTCCTTTCTCTGCCTCCATCCACTCGCCCGTCGGGACTCCGCGCCTGAGCCGATCTTTTCTTATTTGTTTGCGGCGCTTTTCCGTCGTCTTCTCATCGACAACATACTTTCCTTTCTCATTTTTGCTGACATTCGCGCCATATACATTTTCTGCATAACGCGGCAGAATGAGGCCTTCATTTAAATCGTTTTCAATATTTTTCGGCAGACGCTCAAGCGGATCGCCAAATCCCGGACCTCCGCGGAGGTAGTTCAAATAAAGATCATAATTATCAAAAATGGTTTCAGTCGTAATCGATTGCTTATCGCGAATGATTTCTTTTGCTTCCATTAATTTCTCATATTCAGGATAGTCCGGATCACTGTCTCCCCCGGTCGGAATCGGCAACCCTTTTTTAATCCGTTCCCTTAAATCTGTCCCATGTGCTTCAAAACGGTAACCTGAAGCGGCGGGATAGCCGCCCATCAAACCACAGTCACTGGACATATAGCCATTGCCCATAAAAAACATTGTCCAATCCTTCGCCCCGTATACCATTCGCAGTGTCTCATAACCGCAGCCGCCGCGGTATTTTCCATAACCGGCCGTATTCGGCTTAACGCTGCGTCCTAGATAAAGAAGCGGTTCGGCCAGTTCCCAAATTTCCATGTCACCCATATCACCTTCAGGATTCCAAATCGCCGCCGCATGGCTGATGCCGTCCTTGACTGCACCTGCACCAACCCCTTCAGCCGCCGATTCAAAACTATTCACCGCGTGATTTTCGTTAAACTGATTATATCCGCCGCCTTGCAGCCAATTGGACGTATTTGCATTCCCGGCATTCACTTCTTCTAAATAACCGCGGGCAAAGTAGTTGCGGCTGAGCGCGCGCCACAATGGACTCCATGCAGAAACAAGGAAATGCCAGGCGTAGCTGTGTGCGGTGCGGATATCATCCGGATTGAGCCATGAACCATACGGGAGATCAAAGCTGCTCGCATACAGCGGCCCGTCATTGACACGATCATTGGGAATGAGCGTTTGGGACATCATGACCCATATCCCGCTCGTAATAGAAACCGGTGTTGCATTATAACTGTGCCATCCCCAACGATTTACCCCTTCAAAGTTGATCTGGAATTTTCCATCCTTGTGAACCGTAAGTTCGGTAGGCGCATGCATAATGGTATTGATGCGGGCATATGGAGGGACATCAAGGCCTTCATAAGGAACGTCAACGAATGAAACTTGACGGTATTTCCCCGGAATCAGCAGAGTCTTCACTTGATTGACAAAGCCTCTCCGCCCATCTTCAATCACTTCGCGAATAAAATGTTTATATGTGTCCGCGCCCTCTTCTTTGATGATGTCGAGAACAAGATCCCGGATCATGTGGCACCCGGCAATACGCGTCCGCTCATCAAGAAGCCAGTATTTTGTCGTCCGTACCGAGCGCTGGCTTTCGATGACCCAATCTTTCAGCAAGGTATCGTCTTTGCCGATTTTCCGGCAGGCCACTTGATAACCGTCGTCATAACGGGTCACCGGCCCCACGGTCATGCTTCCCGGCGCCGTTGCGCCGACATCAATAACGTGCGTGACACCGCCGACCCAGCCTATCAGCTCATTTTGATAAAAAATCGGAACAATCGTATGGACATCGCAGGGGTGAACATTCCCGATTTGGCAGTCATTATTGCAGAAAATATCGCCATCCTCAATACCCGGGTTCACCTCATAATCATTTTTAATCATATATTTAATAGCGGCACCCATTGTACCGACATGAATAATAATACCGGTTGATGTCACAATTGAATCGGCGTCCGGGGTGTAAAGTGTAAAACATAATTCTCCTTCTTGTTCAACAATCGGTGAAGCGGCAACTTTTTTGGCTGTTTCCCTGGCGTGCACAATGCCTCCGCGCAGTTTTGAGAAGATTTTTTCATAGCGGATCGGATCACCTTCTTTTAACGGCAGTGTCTTTAATCCGGCATAATATCCGGTTTCACGGCTGAGATCATCAGTCTCCCTGCGCATTTGCTGAAGCGTTTTCCCGTCCCAGCCGATGCTTTTACGGCTGTTCAATCGTTTATCGATTTTCGCCATGCGGCAAACCTCCTTTTACAATTAAAGTTCTTTCAAGTGAAAAATGCGGTGAGCATCCAGATACGTTTCAAATCCAGCCGGTATAACAAAGGTAGTGGCCGGCGATTCAAGAATGGCGAAGGATTGAATACGATTCCCCGGTTTCAATTTTTCCATCTCCCAAATATCCGCTTTTAGCCATTCTCCTTTCCAGTACACACTGCGTTTGCCAAGAAAAGCGTCTGCCGGCGGCGTTTCACCTTCGGACGGCTCCTCCGAAATTCTCGGCTTGGCGACTTCCACAACACCGCGGATGATTGCGCCTGTGATACTATAACCCAGTTCAGGCGATGTGGCCGCCTTTGCGTAAACTCTCGTATAAGTCGCTTCGAAAGCCTTCACTAGCGCATCCCAGTCATCCACACGGCGAAATGCCTTTATCGGCGCTTCGATTTCCAAATCATTTAATTGTCCCTGATACTGCATCCGGAAATAGAGGCGGAAATCCACATCTTTTTTGGCAAACTGGTTTTTTTCAAATTCCCCGGCAACTTTTTCCATTAATTCATCCCAGACGTACTGTAATTCTCTGCCGCCGATCAGCTTTTGGTCATCCTCAGCATCGGCGTCGACATTGATATCGAGTGTTTTATCATAGCGGTATTCGAAATCCGCTGCTCCGCAGCCAAACGCGGAAAATCCGGCGGCCCATGCAGGAACAAGCACATCCTCGAATCCGAGGTTCTTTGTATAGCCTGCCGTATGAAGCGGTCCGCCGCCGCCGTATGAAAAGCAGACATACTGTGAAGGTGAATAGCCTTTGCCTAAAATCATTGATTCCAGATAATTGCGCAACTGCGACTCAAGCAAGTCAATCACGCCGTAGGCCGCATCCTCTACCGTTAGTCCCAGTGGATCGGCAATCTGTTTTTTCACCGCTGCATAAGCGCGATCGGGATCAAGCTGGATCTCGCCGCCAAGAAAGTTATTTGGGTTGATTAACCCGAGAATAACATGGCAGTCGGTGACCGTCACCGTATTCAAACCGCCTTCCGGATAACAGACGCCCACTTTCGAGCCGGCACTGTCCGGCCCCAGTGTCAGAGATTTGAAATTCGGATCGATTCTGACAAAACTGCCGGCCCCCGCTCCCACTGTATCCATCGCGACCAGTGGCAGTGATAGAACCAATCTTGCCATATCCGGACTTGTATTGATGCTTAAATCGCCTTGAGTGATGAGCGCCATATCAAAGCTCGTGCCTCCGATATCCGAACAGGCGATATTACGGATACCAAGATGTTCGCCAAGATATTTCGCACCAATGACACCGCCGATCGGGCCGGAAACCAGTGTTCTTGCCAGTTCATTTGCCTGTGTGCTAATCGTTCCGCCGTGGCTCGCCATGACACGGAGATCAAAATCTGCCCCATGCGCCTTCAGCATGCGATCGATTTTTGCCAATGTCTCACGGGATGGATCGGCTGCATAAGCTTCAATGATCGTGGTATTGGTCCGATGGGTTTCTTTTCTCACGGGATAGTAGTCAACCGAAGCAAAAACAGGGGTGTTTTTTCCCGCTTTCTTTATTGTTTCTCTGGCGATATCTCTGATCCTGCGTTCATGGGCCGGATACTTATAAGAGTGGAGCAAGCTTATCACAATCGCTTCCACATCCTGCCTGAGCAATTCCGAAACAGCCGGTTCGACTTCTTGTTCATAGAGCGGAATGATAACGCTTCCAAAAAGATCCACTCTTTCGGTAATCCCTTTCGTCCATTCCCTCGGTACAAGCGGCGGATCGAAGCGGTGAGTATTTAAATGCAGCCGGTCGGAATAGGAATAGCCTAAATAAGACTGAATCGCCCGGCCCATACGGTGAAAATCTTCCATTCCTTTGTTGACGATCAAACCGACACGACGCCCGTTTCTCGAAACGAGACGGTTGAGCATCGCTGTGCCGGAGTACACACCGGCCAGGAGCTTCGGAAATTCATCCTCGACGCTTGACCCCCAGTATGTGAGTGCATCTCTTGCGGAGTTCAGCAAGCCGATCGATTCATCTTCCGGCGTTGACTGCGCCTTCCCAACGACAAAATCACCGTGATCATCAATGATGAATGTGTCGGTCATCGTACCGCCGGCATCGATGGCCAGAATCTGCGCCTTTCTCATTTTATCTCCCCTTTCAAGCTTATTTCGTGCTCAGCAATTTTCAATGCAAGGATCGTGCCAATTTCCAAAAGATGAAAGCATCCGTCTTTTTAGCCTAATAAACCGAATGAATTGTTGCGAATCGCTACAGCTGTATCGCTACACGTTCTATGCATGTGCACAACCGCTCCGTCTTTTTGCTCCTTGCTGTCGCCCAAGGCCGTTCACAATTTGAAAGCATTTTCATTTCTTTCTTCAGTATGAAATGTTAAAATGGTTTTGAACTTTTCAGGCAGGGAGGACAGAGATGCGGAATCCTTATCTATCCATTTTCTCAACACATGACTTGCCCAGTAAAACAAAGGAATTAGAAAATTTGTGGGATATGTATGTTGTAAAATGTCGAGAAGAGGCTATATTGGATAAGATCAGAGAAAGTGTTTTGCATTCCTGGAGACGTTGTCATCATGCAGGCGTCGATCCTGCACAGTTGCGAACAAAGCAGATATTAACTGATCAAGAGTTGAACCATTTGCTGAAAACATCGGAGATCTATTGGGTGGCAAAGCCGATTATCGATGAATTATTTTATAAAATGTCAGGAACAGGCCATCTGATCACGTTGTCTGATCAAAATGGCCGAATTATTTATTTAAAAGGCGATCCGCCGACAATTCGCAGAGCCGAAAAAATGAATTTTGCTGCCGGTATGGACTGGAGCGAAAGTACTGCGGGCACAAATGCAATTGGCACGAGTATTGTCACGAAGGGCCCGATTCAGATTTTTTCCGCCGAGCATTTTTGCCACGGCTGCCATCCCTGGTCATGCTCCTCCGCACCTATCTTTCATCCTGTTACACAAGAAATCATCGGAACCATTGATTTCACAGGAATTTGGGCCCACGCTCAGCCTCACACATTAGGGCTGGCAGTATCGATAGCTCAAGTGATCGAAACAAAGCTGGCGGAAAGCTACCTGGAAAAAACCTGTCATCTTGTAGAAACTTTTTTCCGCTCAGCTGATAAATGGAAAACCGATCATGTTTTGGTGCTTAACCACGACTTTTTTGTTGTTAAAAGCAGTGAAAAGCTGGCTCACTTTTTCAAACTATCCCCCGCCTCAAAGTTATCTAACCATCCTGATTTTCAGTCCTTAATCAAGGACTATATACGTGCACCGGATTCCAGCTCAAATCTTGTCGCGAATGCATGCTTAATTCAAAATTTTCTGGTCGTCGATATTGAACCCATTTATTTTCATAAGGTTCTTGCCGGTTATTTGATTGTATTAAAAGACGCTGATATCGGAAGAACATCTGAATCTCCATCAGAAATCCCCGCGCAGGCCGGACCTTGGGCTGAGGTGATTGGGCATTCAAAATCTTTTGCGGCGGCAATAAATAAATGCCGCAAGACCGCTTCATCGAATGTGCCGATTATTGTATTAGGCGAAAGCGGCACCGGGAAGGAAAAAATCGCACGGACCATTCACCGATCAAGCAACAAAAACCGTAAACCGTTTTTGGCTATTAACTGCGGTGCGATCCCAAAAGAGTTAGTAAGCAGTGAACTGTTCGGGTATGAACGGGGGACATTCACCGGTGGCATGGCAGGAGGGAAAAAGGGGATCTTCGAAGAAGCAAACGGAGGCACTCTCTTTTTGGATGAAATCGGTGAAATGCCGCTTGACTCACAAATTCACCTGCTCAGAGTTCTTCAAGAGAAAGAAGTCACCAGACTAGGATCTTCTCAACCTATCCCAGTAGATGTCAGGATCATCGCCGCAACGAACAAAAACTTGCTCGCCCTTTGTAAAAAGGGCGAGTTTCGTAAAGATTTATTTTATCGTCTTAATGTCGTGTCGGTAACCATTCCGCCTCTCCGTGAACGAAAAGATGATATTTTACCGATCACAAATTATTTTTTAAAACAATTCGTTGAAAAATATGAACGAACCAGCCTGTCACTTTCGGATCATGCGTTGTCATTTTTTTTAGATTACTCATGGCCGGGCAACATTAGAGAGCTGCAAAATGTTCTGGAACACGCTGTTATTTTCAGCGAATCTTCTTTCATAGAAATGGAGCATTTGCCCAGTTATTTAATAGAATGCGGGAATCATTTATCTGCGGACGATGCAGCGGCGAATATGCCTCCGTTAGATGCGGAAGAGAAAAAAATACTGCTTCAGCTTTTAGAAGAGAGCGGCTGGAACATATCGGCGGTCGCTAAAAAAATGAACATCGCTCGCTCCACTCTGTATCGAAAGCTAAAGAAATACCGGCTCAGACTCAGATAACGCTGATATTAAAAAATCGGCGGAAAAGCCATCTGAAGAACTTATACGGACAGCTTTTGGAAAATGCCGATGAGAGGACAGCCAAATCATCTGACCATGCCTTTGACGAAATTAAAATCATAAAATGCTCATCTTGCCTGCCTATTCTTTAACGGCAGGCATTTTTATGTCAGCGTATCACACTCACATGAAAGAACTTCCGAATCGATATCCCGACAAATCAGAATTCTCCAAAAGCCTTGAAGCTGGAAATTATTTCTAGTCACCATTTATTTTAAAAAACGACAACAATTGAAAACTACTGATGCCTAGCAGATCGAAGGCCCTTCCAGCGCCAAAAAGGATCTGCGTGTCAATACTGTGAAGACCTTATTTCTTTATAATTTTATTTATATTGTAATAATGAAGTAATACACAATTGGTAAAATTAGACTGAATTAGATTATGAAAAGAGGAAATGGTATGTGCAGACAGGAGAAGACACTAAAGGAATGGCTAATAGGGCAGATTAAACAGTTACCTGAAGACGGATTAAAATACATTGAGAAGTCATTAATTGACTACATGAAAAATAAGATTCAAAAATAAATGAATATGACATACCCTGTTCGATATTTTTATCGGTCATTTCTTTATCTAAAGTAAAGGTAAAAATACAAAAAAAGGATCATATGAATTGATTTCTGTTATCAGATTATAAATTATTTAAAAATTTTTTCGGAGGATGCAACGGATATCGATCTAAATTCGGATGTTTTCATAAGTTCTTCCGGATCCAGATCAATTTTTGTTGGATCGATATTGACGGACTAATCGCCAGCATGATGATGTCTAACTGCACGATAAAAGTATGCACGGCACCATCTTTGACTAAAACTGATGGCTTGTGGGCGTGCACTTCGTCAATTTCACCGTGACGCACAATTGGGATAGAAATATCAAAAGCAGATTATTCGATGATCGAACAGCGTAAAGAATACCCAAAATAGTGAATATGCATCAATTATCTGGCTTCTAACTTAATTAGAGAAAAAAGTGCATCCCATTTGGATGCACATCTTCACTTTGCCCATGATTCAATGGGTGCCATTGTCTTTGTTTCGGCAGCCATGCAATACCACAATTTTTGGTTTTTCTGGGGTGCTTCGATGTCCTGCAAGAGCATCGCAGGACATGGCACATTGCTCATACCGAGTATTGCGGCTAATCATTTTGTATTTTTAACCGCCTTTTCGGACGGCTTGTTCGATTGTGAAGCGTACCGTTGCGACGGATCTGCCGGATTTCACCGGTGCATACGAAATTTTGAAATGACCGGTCTCGTTGATCTCATCAACTGCCGGATCGATGACACGGCGCTTTAAGTCAACCCAGCGTTCCAGCTTTCCATCACCCACATCCATTAGATAGCGCAACTGTTCCAATGTCAGCGGCAGCTCATGAAACTTCTCGTGGATTCGTAAGACCTCATACAGCCGTGAACTGTATTTGCTCTTCAGATGCACATCGCCCTGTGCTCTCTCATAGTCAGAGGTCTGAAATCGATCGTGCAGACTCGTGATGTAAGGATAAAGCACCGGGCTCAGTATGACAACAAACTCGGCAGTTTTCTGATCATAAATTGCGTCATCGATCCAGCTTGTCAGTAATTCCCGGCTCTCCCCCTCTGCCTGCCGTATCCAAAATGAATGATTACTGATCTTCCGCAGGATGTCTTTCAGAAGATCAGGGTCATCAGGCAGATCGGACGATTTCAACGAAACACTCTTCGGCTGAAATCGGACATAAGGATGATCCGTTTGAACGGTGCAATATTTAATCAAGTAAAAAAGCATCCGATTTTCTTCAAGACTGCCAATTCTTTGATGCGTTTCTTTAAATAGTTTATTTGCTTTTATTGACCAGTAAACTCTGTCTTTTATCGGTTTCATGATTAGTTTGTCACTTTGGCTCATTTGTTGATGATACATATATATTGCCGCCTTTACTGTTTCATGATAAGATTTAAAAGTGACATAAAATATAAATTTAGAATATACGTCACTTTTCAACTTTGTTGGGGGAGGTGGTTTATTCATGTATTTGGCCTGGAAAGAAATCCGGCGCAGCAAGGGCCGGTTCTTCTTTATGATGGTTATTATTGCACTGCTCGCTTATCTTGTCTTTTTCGTCTCCGGATTGGCCAATGGTCTCTCAAAAGATAACGCTTCGGCTATTGAAAAATACAGCAATGAGACGTTTATCTTGCAAAAAGACGCCGATCAAAGGATCAGCCGTTCCGCACTTTCAACAGACACAGTGGACCGGCTGAGAGATAAGCTCGGCAGCGGCAACGCAACGATCCTGAATATCCTGAACACGACGGTCAATCGAAGCGGAAAGCAAGAGAAAATCGATCTGACGCTATTCAGCCTCGACGCCGGCCGATCATTCCGGCCATCGCTGACTGCCGGCAAGTATCCGGCAAATCATTCTACTGTTGATCTTATCATAGATCAGTCCATTGAGCGAAGCGGCATTCATCTTCACGATACCATCAAAGACCAGCAAAGCGGTCTCACTTTCAAAGTCGTCAGATTCACAAAAAATGCGACTTTTTCGCATATGCCGGTCGCCTATCTGAATCAAAACCAATGGGCATTGCTCATGAACAAAGATGGGTTTTCTGCTGACCAGGCCGTCCATTCCGCCGTGATGACACCCTTTTCCGTTCAGAAAACAAATCGGCTGATTCATCATATCGGCTTGGAACAGACCGTCACAAGTGTATCTTTAGCGCATGTCGTTGAATCTTTACCCGGATACTCAGAGGAACAAGGGTCACTGGATATGATGATCAGCTTTCTGTTTATCATTTCTGTTTTTATTCTCGGCGTTTTCTTTTATATTATTACGGCACAGAAAGATATTCAGTTCGGTATTTTGAAAGCGATCGGTACGGATACGGGCTATCTCGTACGCAGCCTGATTTTTCAAACACTGATGATGCTATTGATCAGTCTGGCTGTCAGTCTGCTGCTGACCTATCTGACAACAATCATTCTCCCGTCCGGAATGCCCTTCTCACTTGCCCCCGGCACCATTACCGGTCGACTGGCCGGATTTATCGGCATCAGCATTGTGAGTATCCTATTATCCATCCGGCAGGTCATAAAAGTCAATGCCCTTAAGGCTATTGAGGGGAGGTAATCAGTGTATGGAGACCATTCTGTCATTTAATCATGTAGACAAGGTTTACAAGGATGGCGACACGACACTTGATGTTCTGAAAGATATCAGTCTTGAAATAAAAAAAGGCGAGTTTGTTGGATTGGTCGGTCCCTCAGGCGCCGGTAAAAGTACTCTTCTGTCTCTTGCCGGGGCACTGATTGCTCCTTCGCGCGGACAGATTCTTCTTAACGGGAAGGCGATCGCTTCAATGAGGGCGAAAGAACGGACCGCACTGCGCCTGAAATCAATTGGTTTTATCTTCCAGAGCGCCCATCTGGTCCCTTATCTTAACGTCCAGGAACAGTTGATCTTCATTTCCAGACTTCAGGGCAATTCGAAAAATCAGTCGGTCCGCCTGGCGAATGAACTGCTAGAAAAAATGGGACTTGCCGACCGTGTACGCCATTTTCCAGAACAACTTTCCGGCGGTGAAAAGCAACGGGTAGCCATTGCCCGGGCGATGATTAATCAGCCCGATCTGATTCTCGCCGATGAGCCAACAGCCAGTCTTGATTATAAACGAGCGAAAGCGGTGATTCATTGGCTGAGCCGTGAAGTTAAAGATCAAGAGAAGGGGGCACTGATGGTCACTCATGACTCGCGGATGCTCGACTTTTGCGATCATGTGATTCAGCTGGAAGACGGCAGGATCCATACAAATCCCGGGGCATGAACAATGTTGATTGAACGGCTATATTCTCACTTTTAAGCTCCTCTGTATTAATCCGCGGCTTTCCTCCCCAATGATAAAAAAAGGCTTACACTGTATTGAAAAGATAACTTCCGTACGGAACGGGGCCACTGAAAAAGTCCTTTAAAAATATAGCACATCATTTTTCACATGGAGTGAAAGGATGGTGCTTTTTTTCTGTATAGTTTTGACGCTGACATTACTTTCAACTTTCTCGGATATGCTTTCTTTGATCTCATGAACATATCAGTCATGCATTGTTCGAAGTCATCCTGATTCATCCAATTGTTGTACTCGCTGCTTATCCAATATACTTTTCCGCTTCCCCGTCTCGAAGAATAAGTAAAAAAAATAGACCCTGACCGGGTCTGAAAATGATTCTTTGATGGGGTATTGGGGGTATTAAATAGCCCAGCTAATAGAACACAACAAGGGATATCATTTAATATCCGTGCCGACCTTTACCACTGTACTTATGCTTTTTTATCGAATCGCCTAAGCCTTTAGAACACGTAACGCAAAATGTGATCAACTCATAAACATAGCTGAATTCATTTATTTCTCTTTATCGGGGAGTTCTTCTGCCCATTTATTGATATTTTTGCGCGCCGCTTTCTGATTGACAAGAGCCCACGTATAAGAAAAATAGTTTTTCCATATTTTATCAGTAGAGGCCATTGGTATTGCTCGATTTGAGGAGAGATCGTTCGATCCGGCTTCAAAAGATTGGCCAACAGATCCAACCCAAAAGCAGAAAAAATTGTTACGGTTACTTCCCCATTTTCATCAACTACCCAATTATATTGATTAGGGTTGAAAAATATGGAAATATCTTTTTCTATTTCGTTGAGAGCTCTTCTCTGTTGCAGAACATAGAGCTGCATTCTTGTTCATTTGGTAGATAAAGTGAAAAGTAGCAGTCTTGTAAAAACAATGGAAACGTACCTGCAAATTTTTGACCTGAATCAATGTCAAAATTATCCGGTCTGGAATATACGTATGCGTGGCTGATTAAATCTCTCAGATGTGCAAAAAAACCGGGAACTTTTGTAAAGATAGACAGGTAGCGAGCGTATTTGCCTTTTATATGTGTCAACAGCGTCACGCACTTTCATAGAACGAACAGTTGTTGCATTTAAAGAGCGGTCTGCTTTATCAATAAAGCGTATCGGCCCCACCTTTAAAAGGAGCGCTATTTGATAGCTTACCTTATGTCGTCATCTGCCCTTTTAAAAGTCTCTTTTTTCTTAAAAGACGGTTTTATCTCGGAAAGCAAAACAGATGCCAAAATGAGTACAGCTCCCAGAATCATGCGAGCCGTTACTAACTCGTGCAAAAATATTATCGAAAACAGCATTCCGAAAAAGGACTCCATTGATAAAATAATCGCCGCTCTGATCGATGTTGTGTAGCTCTGTGCAATGTTTTGCAGGAGATAAGCAATGGCCGTTGAAAAGACTGCCAAATAAAAAATGGATAACATTCCTGTTTTCTCAAGTACAGTCGGGGTGCCTCCTGTAAGGAACATGGTCAGAACACTGAGCAGAGAAGCTGTTACAAACTGTACAATGGTTAGCGTAATTGAATCTTCCTCATGCACAAAGATATTGGTGAAAAAGATTTCAAAAGCAAAGGCTGCTGCACAGGCAAGCGACAGCACATCACCGATATTCACTGTCAGCGAATTCTGCAGAGACATAAAGCCAATCCCGACAAGCGCCATCATCGAGCCGAGCATCTCATAGCGATCGATTCTGCGCCGGTAAATCAAAAATGCAATAATGGGAACAATGACGACATTCACGGCGGTTAGAAAAGCATTTTTCGAAGGAGTCGTATATTGCAGACCGACTGTTTGCAAAATAAAACCCGTGTAGACGCAGGTTCCTAATAGAGCGCCCTTCCACAGCACCGAGCGACTTATTTTTTTTACCTTGCGGTAAAATGCGATGATGATGAGAAAAGTTGCTAAAACGAATCTTCCGGCCATCGTTTGATAGGGATTGAAAAACTTCAGCGCAATATCCGTCACTACGAACCCGCTTCCCCAAATACTTGCCGTGACGAGCATCATGCCATCACCCAAATATTTTTTCATTCGTATTCTCCCTTTTAAAATCGCACGCAAAAAAATAATAGTTTGATAAAAATATATTTTCGCTCAAACTATTATTTCCCACTGGTTATCAGACAGTTAAAATCAATCGGAGTATCTAATATTTATCCAAATACTTGCCGAGATCAGGCACACACCTACCCAGAATCCCAGACCGATGGCTTCTCCTAAAATCAACCAGCCCAGCAGCGTCCCCACTAAAGGCTGGAACACGAAAAATAATCCCGAGCTGGCGGCATTCATTAATTGTAAACCTCGATTCCACATCACAAAAGCAACTGCCGTTGAAATCACACCTAAATATAAAAGGCAAAAGATGACAGCCGGTTGCATGAGATAATGCCAATGTACTGCAGACCGTTGAATGAAAACAATTGGCGACAGGCAAACGATAGCGGTTGCCGTTGCCAGGGTTGTCACCTGTACAGGTGCATATTTGCCGGGAACTAATTTAATCAGCACTGACATTAACGCCCACGTCAGCGCGGCAATCACTAAGGAGACTGCACCCAGTAATTTTTCTATGCCAATGGCGTGAACACCGACAATCATCAGTACCCCAATCGTCGCCAGAGCGACCGAACCGATTTTAACCCAAGTTAGACGCTCTTTTAATAGCCACCACGCAAATAAAACCATGAATGTCGGGGTCGCCGCTGTAATGACGGCCCCTAATTGAGCGGAGGACAGCCAGGTGCCGGTTTCCTGCGTCACAATAGAAAGCGCATTACCAATTACACCAATTAGAATGATTAAAGGTAAATCTTTTCGTTTCACACGCCAGTCGACACGTTGCAGGAAACCAATGATAAACAAAGCGACGATTGCGATTAAATAGCGTAGCCAGACTAATTCAATGGGGGGAATAAATTCCACCACAACTTTGACCACGATAAACATACCGCCCCAGATGCCGGCGGCAGTGCTTAATAATAACGCACCAAAAATCTTATTTTTTTTCATTTATTCTTATCTCCGTATTCGTAATTTATAAATGCATGGTTACGAATTTAACGGAGAGCGGCTCTCCGCTAAATTAACGGAGAACCGGAACATCACATTCGGTTGCCGGTGCATAAATCATGGGTTATGCCTCCCTTGCAGTTTTATCATTGGAAATAACTATATCATGTATCCAAGTATTTTTCGATAGCCAACGATTAGTCTCAGTGTTATCTTGCTCAAATACTTTGTTTAATTTTTGTCTCGAGTAGTCTGAATGATAAGGATCCGCTGCTCACTGTGCTGGAATTCAGATAAAATGAATTTTTCCCATGGAATAATATATATCAATGAAATCAAAAATTCCTAACAGAAAAAAAGAAACGGAACAATAGCCTAAATTATCATCCAGCGGTCTCCAGCTGACTGGTCAAGCGATTTTTATCAGATATTTCAATCTTATTTATGATCATGTAAATTTTTAACTGCTGAGCGACGCAGAGATCATAACAATCGCTAGAGAAAAAGAAAGGAATTTAAACGAGAAGCTGAAAATAACATACAAAATTGCAGACTGAGGTGACAACGTTGAATAAAACACTCGGAGAAATTGCGCGGATAACGGCACAGCTGAATCTTTATTTGTCAAAGTGATTTTTCTCGGTACATCTAGGCCGGGTGCAAAAACTCTCAGTGAATTGCATTTTAATATAAATGAACCCGGTTGTACGATAGGAGACGCCATCTGGGCCGCTTTAAGGGACCCCCATTAGATAAAAACGTAATTTTGTCAGCTGTCAATTACTATTTCCATTCCAGCTTGAGCTGCCGTAACACAATAGAAATACCCCACAATTGTTTTGCAATAATCCCCCTTTGGCTGACACAGATGAACTATCAAAAATTCTTCTGTCGTCTACGGGGGGATTTTGAGAGTATTACCAAGATATTCAGCAGCAGAGACATTCGATATCAAAAACCGATACAGACTGGGTAACCAATCGCTGCGCGCTTTTAGCAAACAGCAAAACATTGTCAATCACACACGAGTCCATTAACCCCGCCAGCAGCCGCTTTCGATCGCAGATGTAATCGTTTGTACGCCCGCTTCACCATTCAGGCGAAATGTATCAAACCAATTTTCGGCACTTTAATACCATTACTCAAATGGGAATATTCCATACTTTTCGCCTCACTGCTAATAAATTTGAAGAAACCGCAGCGAAGAATAGTTACTCAAATGGGAACTTCATTCCCCAGGCATTACGGACACCGTCCATGATATGGCTGACGTCGTGAGATAATTCCAATTGACCGTCATCGTGGCCTGCCTCAATGTAACGTTGCATATCTCTCACTTCATATATTAATGCTTCATCAGAATTGCCCGCAGTAATTGTTTCCGATGCGGACTGATGGGCATCTTCAGTATAGGTAACCTTTGCTTCGGTTGCACGCGGATAATTGTCAATTTCCACATAACCCTTTGTGCCAGAAATAACGCCGCGCTTTGGCTGCCTAGCCCGCAGAGAGAGTGCCATTACAGCCAACTGTTCCTGCGCATTCTTAAGGATAATACCCGATTGTTCATCGACTCCAGTTTCAAAGAATTTTCCAGTGGTCAACGTTACGTTAGGCTGCGACGCTAGAAACGAACGTGCAAATACGGTCGCATAGCCACCAATATCAAGCAGGGCGCCGCCCGCAAGACTCTTATTGAAGAAGCGATTTTTCGGGTCATAATTCTTTAAGCTACCAAAATTAACCTGAACCAGATGAATGTCACCAAGTTTTCTCCGCTCAATTAAGTCTTTGACCTTTTGGTAAATTGGCATGTGGAGCAGTGTCAGTCCTTCGGTCAAAATCAGACCCTTGTCGTGCGCTAATTGCTGAACCTCATCAAATTGCTTCGCATTGACTGTGATCGCCTTTTCTGCAAAAACATGCTTTCCGGCGTTCAGAGCCTTTTTAATGTATGAATAGTGAAATGTATGCGGCGTTGCAATATAAATAATATCAACATTAGGATCGTTAATCATTTCATCGGCATTATTATACGTATGTGCAATGTTCTTTTCAGCCGCAAACTTTTTGAGCCTATCCGGATTGATGTCGGCAACAGCGTAAATGGACCCATTCACACTGTTCAAGGCATCTGCCATTTCATGTGCAATCCACCCTGTTCCAATCATACCCCAATTATATTTTTTCATGTCATTCATCCTTCCTTAAAGTTCGAACAGAACCATTTTCGGTTTCTGCAAGAACAGTTGATGCGAGTCCCTTAAAGTAAGAAGTTCCAACAACACCGTTCACTAGTGACAAAGTACGGTCAATATAGTCGATTTGAGCCCAGTTATCCGTATAACAGTCGACCAATTGGTTACCATTTCGTGTACGGATATAACCCATGTATGAAGTTGAAATACGACGACAGGGTTGCAAGCCGAGTTCTTTCGCTAATCTTAAGAACTGCGGAATAGCTTCATCAATGACTTCAACAGCCAGGGGTACTGAGGGGTCAAGTTGCTGGCCGATTTTTGACTCATCTGTCAAAATAACATACGCACCGGCTGCCTGCGCGTTTACTTTTTCCAAGGTATGAATGCCACCGTTACTCTTCAAGAGGTTCAGGTTTTGGTCGAGACTATCACAGCCATCAAAAGCGATATCCAATGCTTCTGGAGATTCTATGACATCTAATCCCAATTTTCGGCAATATGAAAGCGATCGTTCAGAAGGGCTACAGATACGGATGTCGCTCAGATTATCTTTCTTGATTGCCTCGGCAAGTAATTGCATGTGGTGTCCCCCGCCGAGACTGACTGTCATACCAGAATGCATCAAATCTAATGCAAGCGTTAGCTGGTTTTCCATGCCAGACACCTCCTTTCACGTTTTGGAAAATTAATTTCACGATTATATTATTACTGAAATTAATTTTTGTCAATGCAAGTCAGTTGTTCTTGCTTTACCGGATATTACGCGTTAGAATTCAGTGATAGAGGATTTCATTGACTTATTTTTTTTGAAATTCATTTGAAGGTGATTAGTTGGAAAATCGATCAAATATCATAAACTTGCTATACGGCAGTCTTCCAAAAATGTCCGATACAGATCATAAAATTGCAGAAGTTGTACTCGCAGATCCAGCCAGTATTGTTAATATGACCATCTCGGCACTTGCCCGAAAAGCCAGTGTCAGTGAGGCTTCAGTTTCACGCTTTTGTAAAAACCTTGATCTTGATGGATTTCATCAGTTGAAAATTGAATTAGCAAAAGTTGCGGAGGATAGATATAGCTACTATCAAAAGGTGAACCCTGACGACCTTCTCCAAGCTTTGAAAAATATCAGCGACAATAAGGTGGCAGAAATCGTCAATACACTCACCTCCGCCTCTACAGCAACTATCCGACAGGTATTGAATGCATTAAAAAGAGCAAATCTTATCCAAGTTGCAGCATCGGGGGGAACTTTCCCCGTTGCTGCAGATGCTGTTTATAAATTCAATCAACTTGGACTATTAGCAGTCACTGACGAACTGTGGGAGACCTCGATCGGACAAACTATGAATCTGCCGACAGGTGCGGTGCTGCTGGTTATTTCCAATTCCGGCGAAACGCGAAATTTACTCACCCAGATTGAAGTTGCCAAAAGTCGCGGGATTCTGGTCATTGCGATTACCAACCGTGCGGATTCGCCTATTGGTTTGAATGCCGATTTGCATATATTAACCGCAATTCGACAACAAATCTTTGAATCTGAGTACTACTTCTCACGGGTTGCCGCAATGGCGGCAATTGAGGCCTTGTTCCTGTTATTGCTATCGGGGGATAAAGACAATTTACAGCACATCAAGACACATGAAGAACTGATCGCACAAACAAAAATCTAATGCCATATCTTCACAACGTTGAAGATCCAACTTCCAAGTTACTAAAATCGGATCTCTTTCCGAACGATAAAAAAAACTCTCCATAATGGAGAGTTCGGAACAGAGGGATACATTAACAGTTTGGACAAAATTCATGACTTCTATACTTTTACTACAAGTACCCTAGCTGAATAGGATGACTATTTACATCAAAACTTATAATCCGAGGAGGATTGATGAAATGGATTTAGGAAATGCGGCATTAGTAACGATTGATCTGCAAAACGGGATTCTATTCGGTCTGCCATCAAAGGGTGCGCTTCTTGATAATCATGACGTACTTGCACGTAATGAACAGTTAATCCGTGCAGTTCTCGGTAAAAATAGGCCCGTGGCTGTGGTTCACGTAACTGCCCCCAGTTTCCTCAGTGTCCTTACCAAAAGCTTTTCAAAGCTTAGTATCAATCCTCAAATTTTAGAAAATCCGAATGTGAAGATTTTTGAGAAACATCAGCCCAGTGCCTATTCAATTACCGCATTTCGAGATTTTTTGAAAGAAAAACAGATTAGAACGGTTTTATTAACCGGGGTTTCCACCAATAATGGTGTGCTAAAAACGGCGCGGAATCTGGCAGAGAACGAGATTAATGTCATCACCGTAACAGATGCAACTAACGCTCGTTCTGAGGTCGAATATAACGAGGCGTTGAACGAACTTGGAACACTCGGTGAACTAGTGACGACAGCGGAGCTGCTTAATATGCTCGACAAAGAGTCAAAACCGAAGACTGATTAAGCCGGGTTCAGGGTGAGTCCGGCGCCATTTGGACACGCCGACCGATAAACGAGGTATGTTGACCGATAAACCGGGTATGTTGACCGATACACATTCCTGAAACAGGCTGTTTAACGTTTCGGTGCAAGTTCAGCTGCATTCGGTGCGGCTTTCTCACATTTCGGTGCGACTCAAACCCGATTCGGTGCGACTGATAGTTTTTCTCAGTTCCGACTCTACCTTTTTTGATTGGGTGCAGCCTCCTAAATCCGATCGACGGTTGCGCAGTACCCGTCTGCTGTTTACTTTTAAACCATAACCTGAGCGCTCTTATAGCTAATGATTTAAAAATCAATAGCACTGTCTTTATGATTATTGCAATAAACAGGGGTATTTACCTATTAAAATTTTTTATGATGCTGTTTCATCTGCCAAATTATAGATACCCTTCCATTTTTGTTTCAATGGGCTGCCTTTTACTCTTTAACAGTATGGGTCCTAGTTTTTAACTTTTTGAGACTAAACGACTACCTGCTTTAGCAGGTGGGTTCAGACATCAATGTCTGCGACTTAAAGTCGCCGTTCAAGACTGAAGTCTTCTGAAAGACCTTATGCTCATAGCACACTGAATGCTGACTGAACTCAGTCGTCAATCTTGAATATGTCGTCCTTGACTTACAGTGTGATTGAAACAGCTAAAGAAAACGGGCGATCCGTTCCACTATTTAACCTATCTCTTTGAAACAGTTTCCCAATATCGAGAAAATTATAGACGAAGCTGCAGATGCGCTTCTCCCATGATCCCAAGCGATATGGACAAACCCCCGGGCAAATTCATCGAGAAATAAAACTTGAAAAAGCTAAAGAACTAATTACCAGCACAAATTTATCTGTCAACGAGATTGGTGAAAGGCTCGGTTATACTAGTTCTTCATACTTTATGAAACAATTCAGAAGCAAATATGAAAAAACACCCCTTAAATATCGAAAACAGCATCAGCAAATTGGCTTAAAGCCAGTGGATTTAGACCCTTATTAAAAACGCCGGACACTCCATGGCTTGGGAAAAACCGCGGAGATTGGCTCGGGCGATTGCCAACGGTACGAAAAATTAAGTCAAAATTTATTTTTGTATGTCCTCCTGTAAAAAAACTGGAAGGGGGGCCTTATTTCTCATGCCAAACCCTCAATCAATTGCCAGGTCTGAATTCACTTATCTCGTCTAAATATTGCATTTTATATTGCAATTCTTAATCTAGCAACTTGCGTGCTCAAGTATGATAAGATAGCCTTTGTATCAATTTATGTCGAAATAGACAAGGTGGTGCCATTTTTGAAAAATAATTCAGAACAATCGACAAAATTCATACCCTATATTCCCGCTTCGAAATCGCTTCCCGAACTCACAATTACGGCGATTCTTCTGGGAATTATTCTTGCTGTCATTTTCGGGGCGGCTAACGCATACCTAGGCCTGCTTATCGGAATGACGATCTCTGCCTCAATTCCTGCTTCTGTTATTTCGATGGGGATCTTGCGGGGCATATTCCGAAGAGATTCAATTTTGGAGAATAATATTGTTCAGACGATGACGACATCAGGTGAAGCAATCGGTGTCGGCGCAGTCTTTACACTTCCTGCACTCTTTTTACTGCATATCAAAATCAGCTACATTATGATTTTTTCTATCGTTCTGCTTGGCGGCTTTCTCGGTATCTTGATGATGGTACCGCTTCGACGGTTACTGATCGTGCAGGAACACGGCGTGCTTCCTTATCCGGAAGGTACCGCCTGCGCCGAAGTACTAAAAACGGGAGAAGAGGGCGGCAAGAAAGCACTGCTTGTTCTTTTTGGCCTGATCACCGGCGGTCTCGTGAAAGTATTGGAAGATGGTTTTAACATTTTCAAATATGAAATTCAAACTGGAATCTCCCATTTTAAATACGCTGTTGTCGGGCTGGATGCTTACCCGTCACTGCTGGGCGTCGGCTTCATCATTGGACCGAGCATTTCCGGACAAATGCTTGCCGGTGGACTATTTGCCTGGATTGTCCTTGCCCCACTAATCGGCTTCTTTGGCGCAGACAGCCTCCACGCCATCTTCCCGGCGGTCACGGCTCTAAAAGCAATGGATACGGCTGCTATCTGGGATAATTACATTCGTTATATCGGAGCCGGTGCCGTCGCGGCCGGTGGGATTATAACATTAATCAAAACCCTGCCCACGCTATATCGAAGCTTGAGTGATACACTTAGCGGACTGTTCAAAACAACCGACAAGCACGCCGACGATCTTATTGCTAGAACCGATCGCGATCTATCAATGAGATGGGTAATTCTGGGTTCTCTTTTTTTGTTGCTTTTGGTTGCCCTTAATCCATTCGTGAAAGTCGGCTGGATGGGCGCCGTTCTGGTTGCTGTCTGCGGCTTTCTCTTTGTCACTGTCTCCTCGCGTATTGTTGGAATTGTCGGCAGTTCGTCATCACCGGTGTCCGGTATGACCATCGCAACACTGTTAATCGTCACCATCATCTATAAATTTATCGGGTATTCCGGAACAGCCGGCATTTTTATCTCCATTGGCACCGTCGCGATTATATGCACGGCATTAGCTGTTTCCAACGACATTTCACAGGACTTAAAAACCGGTTTTCTCGTCGGGGCGACACCTTGGAAACAACAAGTGGCGATGATGATCGGCGTCGTTTTCTCATCGATTACCATTGGTGCCGTCTTGTTTCTCTTGAATAGTGCCTATCATTTCGGTTCGCACGCACTCCCAGCACCCAAAGCCGTTTTAATGAAACTGATCGCCCAAGGTCTGATGCAGCAGCAGATGCCATGGGAACTGATTTTCATTGGCGCCGCTATTGCTGTCTGCGTGGAATTCATGGGTATCAATTCGCTCGTCTTTGCCGTCGGCCTTTATCTGCCGATTCACATCAGTACGCCAATCATGTGCGGAGGTATTGTTCGCTACTTTATCGATCGTTTCAGTAAAGATGATCGAATCCGGAAAAACCGGCAGGAACGCGGCACTTTAATGGCATCCGGGCTCATTGCCGGCGAATCATTAATTGGTGTCGTTATCGCTGTCTTTACTGTTTTAAATATTACGGCACCGGCCACACCGTTCTTCTCAAGCGACCTGGTCACCTTAATCGTTTTTGCTGTTCTTTGCCTCATTCTTTGGTATGTAGCAAGAGGTCCCAAAAAGGGGGTATGATTCATGGCCCGTCATTTGAATAAGCAGATAAATTTTCTCGAAATGGTGCCCGTTCTGAGGGACGGATGCCGTGTTGTTTATGAAAATGGAGCGGCAAACCTTGCCATTCCGCGGACAAGCCTATTGGAGCGCATTGCGATAAAATGGTTTAAACAAGCTAAGGAACATCACTACCGTCTGGATGCTCTCGGAGAATGTGTACTGAAGCACTGTGACGGAAACTACCGTGTGTCCGAAATCTCTGCTAAGCTAACTGAGACATTCGGCGAAGCAGCCGAACCTGTCGTTCCGCGACTGCTCAAGTTTCTGCAAGAGCTCGACGCACATGACCTTGTCACGCTGCATATCAAATAAAATGTGAAAACAATTCAGAGAGACTGCTCAAAAGCGGCCTCTCTTTTAAAATTTAAATAGTTTCGTTCTCTGGCTAAGATAAATTCCACGAGCCGTGACAGCATGACGTACTACCTGAATTTAGAAAGTCAATCAGCAAATTAATTTTTTAAACGAGTTTCCGTCTCTGCTAAAAATTTTGTTAATGCGGCATTAATATCGGCATTCATGCGATCGGCCCATACAAATAGCCGCCAGATACTTCACACTCCAAGCTTATGTCCTAATTCAGCCGGGGGTATCTCTGCTTACGGGCCAATGAGCCTGCTGAGACGGTGGGAGTCGAACATAAATCGTCAAGCGCCTATCCATGTTTCAAGCTGCATTGACTAATTTACTCCTCAAAAGAAGAATTGCATGGGAGTTTACTAATTTTGTTCTAGAGTGTTCTGAATGACAAGGATCCACAAGTAACCGTGCTGAAATTCGGATAAGGTAAATTTTTAATTGAACAACCATAAAAAAGCGTTGAACAATCATTTCTTTTCGCTTCATTGATCATTCTTCTTTGAATACTATGTCATTGTACAAGATGGCGAATAAAGGGTATCTTAATCGCTGGACATGCTTATACTATAATTGCCCAACCTATTCTTTATCCCCTCGTATGATCCCCGTGCCTCAGCATGGGGATCATTATTTATTTAAAGCGGCATCTTTTCATGTTGCAGTATAGAAATATTTTTGCATAAAAAAATTGCATGGTTTTCTATTTTCGTATTTTGATTGCGCAGGAGGAAACTTTTGACTCCCATCCTCTTAGTGGAGTAGCCTAGGAAACTTTCACTGCATCGAACATCAAGAAAAATTCATTTTGCATGCAGCAATAGGGTATTTTCCCATCACCTTTTGAAGGCGTTAAGAAAATGAGATTTTGGAAAATTGAACTGTTGGATAATCCTTATGAAATCTTGGCATTGTTAAAATTATTGCATGAGTTGCCTATTAACTGCTTAAAAATTGGCGGTTTAATTACGGCTTAGATAAAGTAGTGTGACAAACATAATAGAATTTTTAAAAATTGGAATCTATTATAAAACTACACTTCGTTTCTCTTAACTCTTCATTTAAGGCTGCCCTGTAGGGGCCTTTTTTGTGTATTTTTACAAATTATTTTTATGATTTTTCTACGTGATTAACGTTCATGGGTGAGTCTAAAGATGTTGAGTAAAGGCTAATCCGTATGCTTTTCCCCAATAGGATTTATTGTATTCATAAAATAAAGATACCTTTCGGGGAATTGCTTTTTCAATCATCGGTATTAAGAACGATTCAGCTTGTATCTGACTGACATTATTTATAATACTTATGTTCAAATTCGGTCCAGGATTTGGAGAATTTGTGATTCTGGAACGCTTCCTTCAGCCCGCTAATTTGCTTCAGACGGATGATCTCGTCAAGCTCCATTCCCAAATTCCGACTGATTTTTTCATCGCTCCAACCCATTTTACTGAGAGTGATCACGATGTTGCTCATGGAGCGGATTTGGTGCGTCCCTCTCGCCCGATTATGCCGGATGGTCGAACCGATGCGCTCGTCCAGTGGTTTGGATATGACGGAAAGGGGAAGATAGCCGAACATCCTTTTGGCGATATCCGGATAATTCGTTCCAATCCGGTCGCGGTGAAAGCCATCGGTGACTTCATATTGGCCGTCACCGAGATAATAAGACACGATCGGCTGTGTAAAGCCGTCTAACCGGATAGAAGTGTACAGCAAATTCATTTCAGCAGATGCAACTTTGTTTGGATTATAATCGTTTGCATGCACGTTTCCAGCAGGGATCCATTGTACCAAGTCGACCGGTTCGGAGAAGGGAGAGAGTTCGTTCACAACTCTTCGTACGCGGTTCAGGGCCTGTACTTTCTCATGCAACCCCATGGGCGCCAAAATCCGTTTGAGCTGGCCAAGGCAATTTTCAAGATCTGGATTGAGCTTTCTGCAGGTATTGTGATGGACGTTCATGGAGTACCTCCTTATTCGTACACAGAAACCAATAATTTTTGGTTGTCCGATAAATCCTGAATCCTTGTTTGATGTAATAATTCTTGATAAACGCAAGATTGGTCGAGGTCTTAATCGGCCAGCCAAGTTCGCGGCAATATTCGAAACGAATGTCCGTCAGTGCTTTAAAAAGTCCTTTTCTCCGATAACGCGGTTCGACCCATTCTGTAGTAAAAAGAACGTATTCCCCTGGAAACTCCAGAGAGGAGAAGGCAATAACCTGCCTATCTCGTTCCATGGTGAACCAGACCTTTTCTCGCTTGTTTCGTAGATAGGGCATCCGCCGGATATATTTTTCCTCAGCAAAAAAGCGTCCCATTTTGGAGTAGAAAAGGGACCGATCATAATTTCCCTCGTAACACTGAATGTTGTCCATATTCATCCTCCCGTAGGGCCTCCCTCAGTTTTTTATCCTTGATATCTTCCACCCGGAGCAAACTCCGGTATTTTCTCCGCAGACGCAGAAGAAGTTGCACGTCAGTCTTGGTCTGGGCAAAGCCCAGTCGCCGCATCCAGAAATCATTTTTTTCGACAGCACGAGCTACTCTCCGCCAGCTCGGCACCTTTCCATGGCTCTCCAGTTTCCGGTCTGCTTCATCCGGAACTTCTTCGATACGGATTCCGTAGTGCCGTTCCCACCATCGGAAAAAGGTCTTGATTTTCAGATAGTAATGATCGCGAAGTTCTGGGGAATAAAGCCCTAAGCTCTCTAGAAGAAAGACGGCATACTGCTGCCAGTTCATCCCGGAGGGCTTTTCCGATTTCATGTTGCCGAGCAGGGAAGTTCTGGCGTAAATGTTTCCAAAATTGACGCCGTGAACGCGGTGAATCACTTTTTCCCACGTTTCAGGTTCCAGTGCACGGAACTGATCGAGGCCCTTGCGCTGATCGTCCCCATAGGGCTGACAAAGTCGCTGCTGAGAAATTTTCACGCCGTTTTTATACATCAATTCATAAATCTCGTTAAACGCAAAATCAAATTTACTCACGGCTCCCCATATGTCCTCAGTCCGCCAATCGTATAAGGGATAAAAATTGTACACGTTGCAATCTGGCTCCGAGGTATGTACCTTCGTCGTCCAGTTATAACCTTTGAACGTTTTTTTGGTTGTATTAATGATCGTGTTGAAACGATTGAGACTTTCATCACTTCGGATGGCGATGCCGACCGCCACTGGAACGCCCGCTTTTCTTTGAAACCACTGGCAAAATTTGTAGTCAAATTCCTCGAATTCCATCCCTTTGTGAAACCATGTCCATTCCTTTGGGTAATTGTGTTCATTGATCACGCAGTCATAGGCGGGCATAGAACGGACCCATTTGTCCTGATCATTTTCATCCCAACAGATCCAAGTCGGCTGGATAACTGAAACTGCGTTACGTAACGAGAGGGGCATGCAGCACCAATAGAAACGATCCACCACGTCGTTCGTCATCTTCCGCAACTGTCTAACCTGGTGGATCGTCGCTTGATACTGGCTCTCTAAGTCGATGAACATGACGCTGAATTTCCGCTTTCGCCTGCGTGCAATTTTCGCGCAAAGTTGCAGCATCACAGATGAATCTTTTCCTCCGGAGATGCAGAGATAAAAATGAGAAAAGTTGGAGAAAATTACGTTGAATCTCTCCATAGCCGCAGTCAATACATCTTTCTTCATATAAATTTTGGGAATCAGAAGCGCCTCCCTTACCGGACAGCTAAAAAAAGCTCAGTCCTGTCTTTGGGGAATCGAACCTTTTTGTACTTTCATCCCCTTTCTATTTTACCAATAATTGAATAGACGACAGCAACACAATTGTATCTATTAATAAAATTTTGGCGAATAATCTTTCACTTTGACGATCTGACTAAAGCTAGTAGATCGTTTCATAAATACCGTTAATATATTAATGCTCAGTTTGCCATGGACTCCATTTTATATTTCCAACGAAAGGGGACAGGATTTTGGTTGATTTCCTGTAAATAAAGTTCCATGCGCTGCTTTAATTCCCCTTTGGAATCCACCCGAATGTGGCGCAGGCAACTTTTACTCATTTTCGCAAAAAAGGATTCAATGATATTCAGCCATGAACCATGCGTTGGGGTGAAGACAAAATCAAATCGATTCGGTACGGTTTCCAAATAGGCACGTGTTTCTTTTGATGTGTGGGCTGAATGATTATCCAGTATGACCTGAATACGAAAATCCGGATCATAGTGCGTATCCAGTTTTTTTAAGAAGTCGACAAACTCCCGGCTGCGATGGCGATCTTCTACCGAACCGATGACTTTTCCGGTGATCAAATCAATACCTGCCAGCAGGCTGAGTGTGCCATGGCGCACATATTCTGAGTCTCGACCGATAGCCGCGTGCTTTCCGGGAACCGGCGATAAATCAGGAGCTTTATTCCCAATGGCCTGAATGCCTGGTTTCTCATCGTAAGAGAGCATCACGTCGCAAAGAGGTTTAAATTCATTATCTTCCAAGACCCATTCGACCTGTTGATACACATGCAGGACTTGAGCCATCTTGACGTCGAAATCCGGATCCCGCCGTTCTAAATAATAAGTGATTTTGTGCGGCTTGATTTCTTTTTCGGAAAGGATGCGCGAGACCGTACCCGAGCCAATCCGGGCCACGCAAGGGTTTCCTTGTGCTGCCGCGTGCTTGCGAATATGTTGGGCCAATAATCTTGTGGTCCATAATTCATAAGAATAACCCAGGTCCTTGGGTTTTTGACAGGCTAAAGAAACCATCCAGGTCTTTGCCTCTTCAGTAATCGATGCAGGGCGGCCGGAACGTTTTAAGTCATTGATGGCGGTTTGAACACCGAATTCCAGAGCTTTATCAATACAGCGATAAACCTTCGGCGTGTTTGTCTTTAATTGTTCCGCGATTTGAGGAACGCTCAGGCCCTCACTATAAAGCAGAATCATATGAGCACGCTCAACGCGTCTCAATTCTTCCGTTCGTGTTTTGGTGATTTTCTCTAAGGATTTCCTGTCTTCTTGAGTCAGCAGCAGTGCTGCTTTTTGGCGTTTGAATGGCATCGTATCCTCTCCCCAGAATCTTCTTGTTTCAAGGATACCATAAACCATCTATATAAACACTAATTTTGAAACGATCTACTAGGACACTTTACCATTAACTACTTAAAAAAAGTGTTGGTGGATACAATCAATTTTACAGGCAATCTCAAGATCGATGTCCCTGAATGAAACATTTGAATTTGTCCCCACTGAAAGGCATGCAAATGTTTAAAAGTTCGATGTTTTGTGCTAGGCTGGCGGGTGAGCCATTATAAAATCCGACGCTTTAATGACACACAGAATGGTGTTTTATTCCTCCAATCTAATTGGCAGCTGACTAATTTGATTTTACAACTGACCAATTTTATAGATGTTCAATTTTTCTATAAATCCTTAGCAATAATTCAGGCTTTCTTTTTGGCTATATTCCTTCTTAGGAAACTGCAAAGGGGGCATTGAGGCATTAATGCGCTGCATTTGATAACCCTGGTGTTGTAAATATTGAAGCAGTAATTCAAGGGATCGATAAGTCGTATCACATTCGTGAAGCAAAATAACCGGTATTTGTTTCTTCTCATCAAGTCTTTGAATTTGCTGAATCGTCCGCTGAACAAATCGTCGATCTCTATATCGCCAATCCTGGCTATCCACATTCCAATCCCACATGATAAATCCATCTTGAGTGACTGCCCTTTCATAAATACATAGCTGCCATACGGTACACGAATAAACAGTGTTGTGCAATACTTCTGACGATTTTTTGATCTTGTTTCATTTCTTCCATGAGCGACTCCTCTGAACGATAAAACTTTTTATAATCGTGGCTAATACCATGTAGTCCAATAGTGAATCCTTCCCTTACCATACGCCTGACGCTGCAGATTCATTATTCTATTGGAAAATGCTGAAGGACCGTCATCAAATGTTAAATAACAAATTCTCCTCCCATTAACAGCACTCATTTTATAAATTAAACGACCACCTGCTTAAGCAAGTGGTCGTTTAGTCATTGATTAAAGTATTTTTAAACCCGAAGCTTTAATATCTTTCTCAAAACCTAGCACCGTCTCAAGAGATACCTGTTGTGCAGATTTTCCTACATTGGTTAGTTTCTTAATAATTGTCGGAGGAACTGTGATAATATCTACACCTAATCTTTGTGCTTGAAAAATATTCAGCACTTCTCGTGTGCTTGCCCATAACAGATTAGCTTCAGGGTGTTCTTTCACAATACTTACACTTTGTTGAACGAACTCTGTAGGATCAACCCCTGTGTCTGCTACTCGACCTACAAAAATTGACACAATGTTTTTTGTTCCTGGTGCAAAAGCCGCCACTGTTTCTTTAACCTGAGCTATTGTAGCAATAGCTGTGACATTGATTGAAATACCCTTATCTGATAATTTATGGATAAGTGGAGCCGTACTTTTACCATCGGTCGTGATAATTGGAATTTTTACATATACATTTTTTCCAAGAGAATGAAGTAATTCTGCTTCTTTCAGCATTGCCGCTTGGCTATTACTAAAAACTTCAAAAGAGATGGAATAATCCGGAAATTCAGCAACGACTTGCTTGGCGAATGTTAAATAGTCAGTAATACCTGCTCGTTTCATTAATGAAGGATTCGTTGTAAAACCTGAAACAAAATCGTTCTTTGCAACTTCACGCATATCTGCAATATCAGCACCATCAGAATAAATTTGGATCTTAAAATTTAGTTTACCAGCCATTTTAAAACCTCCCAAAAGCTATTTTGCAAAAGTTTGTTTATATTGAAAAACAATATTGTCAACATTAAAGCCATAATGTTTAGTAATTGATGGCCCATTGCCGCTAGCACCAAATCTATCGATGCCAATAGTCACACCTTTTCTTCCAACGTAGCGCTCCCAGCCTAATGTTGAGCCCATTTCAATTGACATACGATTACCAACTACATCTGGTAATACTTTCTGTTGATAATCCTTGGGTTGCTTTTCAAACAATTCAAATGACGGCATTGAAACAACCGAAACATCAATTCCATCATTTTTTAACGCTTTCTGAGCTGACAAAGCTAAACTTACCTCCGAACCAGTCGCAATTAAAATACCATCTGGAACTGATTTTTCACTAGCAGATAAAACATATGCTCCATGGCTTACCCCTTTAGCAGCCAATTTATCTGTCCTTGGTAAAATAGGTAAACCTTGCCGTGTAAGTACTAAAACCGTAGGGGTACTATCTGCTTCTAAAGCAATCTGCCAAGCTGCAATAACTTCATTAGCATCTGCCGGTCGAATAACATTAACATTCGGCATTACACGCAAGCTCATCAAATGCTCAATTGGCTCATGTGTAGGGCCATCTTCACCAACGGCAATTGAATCATGCGTGAAAACATAGGTAACTGGTAAATGCTGCAACGCCGATAATCTTAAAGCGCCACGTAAATAATCTGAGAAAACAAAGAAGGTACTGCCATAAACTTTCATTCCACCATGCAAGGCGATTCCATTAATGGCTGCCGCTTGGCCAAACTCACGAACACCAAACCAAATATTACGTTCTCGCGGGCTATTCGGTTCGAAAGCTTTACTGTCTGCTGCATTTGTTTTATTAGAAGAGAATAGATCGGCCGAACCGCCCCAAAAATTAGGATTATGCTCAGAAATTGCTGAAATTATTTTATGACCAGTAACTCTACTCGCCTCCGCAGATGTACCTACATGATAATTGGAAACATCTTTTACCCAGTTAAAATTTACTTTACCAGCAAGATTATCTTGAAATTGTTCTGCTAATTCAGGATAACTTTGACGATAACGAGCAAATAATTCCCCCCATTTTTCGTACTGTTGTTCACCATCATCAATCATAAATTCGCAGAAACGATCATAAACACTTTGAGGAACTTCAAATGGTGCATATTCCCAGCCATATGTTTTTCTAGCAGCTGCAACTTTTTTTGCACCTAAGGATGCTCCATGAACCTTATTTGTCCCTTGATCAGGCGAACCATATCCAATAATAGTCTTTACCTCTATAATAGTTGGCTGTTCTTCGTTATTTTCAGCCTTAGTTAAAGCTTGATCAATCTTTTCTAAATTGTTGCCATCATCTACTCGTAAATATTGCCAACCATAACCCTCAAAACGTTTTTTAGCATCATCATCGAAAACCATGTTAGTCGGCCCATCAAGCGAGATATCATTTGAGTCGTACAAAACAATCAGTTTGCCTAATTTTAGATGCCCAGCCAAGCTAGCAGCTTCATGCGAAATACCCTCCATTAAATCACCATCACTAGTTAGGGTATAAGTATGATGATCAACTATTTTTTTATTAGGACGATTATAAATTGCTGCTAAATGTTTTTCGGACATAGCCATTCCAACCGCCATGCCTAAGCCCTGACCTAATGGGCCTGTGGTGGCTTCAACGCCATCTGTGTGACCAAATTCCAGATGACCTGGAGTCAAACTATTTTCTTGACGAAATTGTTTTAAATCTTCAATTGTTACTTTGTAACCAGATAAATGCAATAAACTATAGAGCATAGCAGAACCATGACCGGCCGAGAGAACAAAGCGATCGCGATCAGCCCACTTTGTCTTTTTTGGATATGTTTTCAAATGACGGGTCCACAAAACATATGCCATAGGTGCAGCCCCCATTGGCAACCCTGGATGACCAGAATTTGCTTTTTCAATTGCATCAATACTTAACATACGAATCGCATGAACACATAATTCATCTTGCTTATTAAACATTTTTAATTAAATCCTTCCTTAAAGAATTTATTTTTACCACATAAAAGGATTTCGCTAATTATATTAATCTCAAATTGAGAAAATCCAGCTTTTTATTTTTTGGGGGTAGATTCCAATGATTTAACCCTATTCGCCTTTTTTCCACAAGAATTGCTAGTAAAAATGATTCTAGTTGCATAGATTGCTGGTGACTAGTGGCTAGCCACATACAAGCCATCGTCGAATTGGTAGCCAGTCGATTCTTCGTATTCCTTCACCATTTGGTTCCAGGAATCTTCAATGCTATCGGTCAGACCAAACAGACCACTGCGACCTATGATGTAGATGTCTGGGTTGGCATCAGACATCAGTTTCCAATGCTTCAGGTTGGTGGAACCGTCAATTTCGATCTCATACTTGTAGCCATATTTTTCACGCAGCCTGCGCAGTTCGGTGATCTTATCCAGACAAACTTTCAAGAACCGTTGACCGGCAAAGCCTGGGTCGACCGTCATGATTGTCACCTTGTCGAGCCGATCGATGTATGGCAGCAAAGCGTCAACTGGCGTTTCAGGATTCAGTACGATACCGGCCTTCAAACCGGCGTCGTGGATTTGGTCTATCAGGCGGAAGGCCATCCCATTGATCACTTCGGCAGGAATGCAGATTGTTTCGCATCTGATGTCGATCAGCTGTTGGACCCAGAATAGCGCATCTGTGACCATCAGATGGGCGGACATCGGCACGTCAGAGATCTTGCGCACTTGTTCGATGAACCATGGCGACAACGTGATGTTTGGTACGAAGTGGCCGTCCATGATGTCGATGTGGTAGAAGTTTACCTTGTCATTCAGAAAAGTAATTTGTTTTTTAAACTTATCGAGATCCATCGTCATTAATGATGGCGATAATTGAATCTGCCGTGACATTTTTACAATCAATCCTTTCTAAAATTACATAATTTGAAGATCGTCCAGATCGATGTCTTCTTCTTCAGAAGCATCGCTTTTTGACTCGCCTGCACCGGCTGGAATGTTCTTCTTAATCAAGGCATAAACAATACCAGTAACTACGACATTCGCTAAGATAGCTAACAGGCCGACCCACCAGTTCTTACCCATGGTTGGCAGCATCAGAAAGCCACCGAATGGTACGGTCGCACCTTCACCGTGAGTCATCGTCATCAGAATGGCACCTTCGCACATCCCACCGAGACCAGCGGCAAAGATTCCACGAACGATATCGTTCATGACAATCGGAATGGAACCTTCAACAATGTTGACTACCCCCATTGGGACAGTGGATTTCAGAGTTTCAGTTTCTTCGTGCGTGTAAATGTTCTTGCGCAGCATTTTGGCAATCAAGAAAGCAAGCCCGAAACCAATTGGTGTAGCAGTGTTCGTCAGTTGCAAAGCAGTAACCGGACCATTAATCCCCTGGGCCTGCAGAGTTAAGGCAAAGGCAAAAACAGTCTTGTTGATTGGGCCGCCAAAGTCGACGATACTCAGGATACCCAGGACAGCACCAAAGACTAAGTTAGAAGTACCGTTCATGCTTTTCAGTAAGGCAGTCAGCAAGCTTGTGAACCAGGAGACCGGCGTCCCGATGATGTAAACCATGATCAGCCCACTGACCAGAGATGCCAAGAATGGCACAATCAGTGTTGGCATCAGGCCTTTTGCCCAGCTTGGAACTTTAACGTACTTCAAAATGGCAAAGGCTAACCAACCGGCGATGTAACCACCGATGATTCCACCGATGAACCCGGCACTGATGGAGTTGGCAGCTAACCCGATAACGAAACCCGGGGCAATCCCAGGCTTACCTGCGATGGAGAAAGCAATCCCAGTCGCAATGATCACTGGCAGCAGCGCGAGGGTATGACCGCCAAGCGTTGCCAGAGCCTGGAAGAAGTTGAACTTTCCAATTACTAATGCGTCTTGGCTCTTACCACCAAAGGCCATCCCAATGGCGATAATGAACCCGGCACCACAGACAATAGGAATTAAGTATGAAATGGCCGTTAACAGATGACCCTTAAAATTAGCCTTTTTCCAGAAATCTTTCATTTTATTACCTCCTCGTCTTATCACTCAAAGATTTACTTCCTAGCAAGTTCATGGAGCTTGGCAACCAGCTTGTGTGGTGATTTGATCGCCGTTTCGGTGGAAACCTTAACTACCTTCTTGCCCTTGAAGCGGTCTTCACCGGATATCTTTACGTCAACGGCCAGAATCACGATATCGGCATCCTTGATTTCCTCCGGTGTCAGTTTGTTCTCAACCCCAATAGTCCCTTGGGTTTCGATTTTAACGTCGTCGTCGGCCTTCTTGGCAGCGTCTTCAATTTTTTGCTGCGCTAAATATGTGTGCGCAATCCCAACCGTACATGCAGATACACCAACAATTTTCATGATCAATTCCTCCCAGAATTTTTTTAATCAGCAAACGCATTAATTACGTCATCAACCGTTTGCGCCTTCAGCAAGGCATCGATGACTTCATCCCTGCCCAGCTTGCGGGCGAACATGGACAACATCCGTAAGTGCTCCTTGGCTCCCTCGCTGTCATCACCAACATCGAAGAGGACAACAACCTTCGCACCGGTGTCATCGAGTGATTCCCATTCGACTTCGTGATCCAAGATAGCAATGGCTACCCCGTTCTTTTTCACGGTGTCACTCTTACCATGCGGAATGGCGACGTAATTACCAATCCCGGTGGCGCCTTCCTTCTCCCGTTCATAAACAGCCTTGACGAATTCATCAACGGAGCCAATGTAGCCTTGTTCATAAAACTTTTGGGCCAGATCCTTGATGACATCGTCCTTTGTATTCATTTTTAACTTAGTGATGATCGTGTTCCGGTCCAGAACACTTTCTAAAGATGTTGCACCCATGATTAATCTTCCTCTGTCTGTATTAATTTTTGAACTTCCGCCTGATTGCCGCCACTCAGTGCTTTTATTGCTTGGTCGTTCGCGATTCGAATGTAGAAATCCTTAAGTGCCGCTAAATCGGAGATGACACAATTTTCTGGAATCAAAGTAAAAATGTAGCGATCGACCTGTGCGCCCACTTGCCAGTCGGTCAAGGTATCCGTCAGTTTGACAAACAATAAGACAGCTTGCTTGATGGCACTACTTTTTACATGAGGGATCGCCAGGTTTGGGGCAATCAGCGTGTTACCAAGGCTTTCGCGCTGATTGATTGCGGCGATGGCCGCGGTTTGACCAACAATCAAATCTTGCCCCGCCAAATAAGCAATTACATTTTTGATTAAAGTTGGCTTATCCGGTATAGCAAATGTCGGTTCCCATAAGATTAATTGTTTCATTGGGCCATCATTCCCTTCCAGATGTGATCAACTTCTTGTTTCAAGCGCTCCTGATCTTCCATCGTAAACATAGCATTGACGACTAAGGTTGGTACCTGAATATCATTCGGCAGGCTGATTGTCGAAACGACTAAGTCGACTTCCGGATGCTTATTAATTTCGTTGCCTAGGGCCCGGCTGGCTACTAATTCTACAATATTAAGTTCAGAGAAACGTTTTTCAATCTTGACACGCAGCAGTTGTGCCGTCCCGAAACCAGTCGTGCAAACGATCATGATGTTAATCGGCGGCCGCATATTTTCGGCCGCTTGGGCAAAGTAAACAGTGATAAAGCCAACTTCCTCGTCGTCGATCGGATTCAGTTGGTACCGTTTGGCCAGTTGCACCGTCGCTGTTTTTACGACCTCAAACAAGTGCGGATACTCCAGATTGATTTGCTCCAGCAGGTTGTTTTTCACCTTGATATTGTTTTCCAGCCGGTTCAGCAACGGCTTCATATGCTTGGATAGGCTGGTAAACAAATCTTGGCTGTTAATATGGTGGTATTGTGGATCTTCAGTTACCCTGTCGATCAAGAAGTCTGTAATCGTCCACACTCGCTCTGAAATTTCATTCAAGTTGGCCCGATCATTATTAACTCGCGAAGAAGTCAAATACTGATAGAGATAATAGACTTCAATTTCCGGCAACTTAGTGTTCAAATAGGTATTCAAATTGTCGATCACCTTTTTGCAGATCTCCACCGCTTCAGGATGATGCCGCAGCTTCACCATTTCACCAGTCTTTAAATAAAATTCCTTGTCAATCAAGGAACCAACACTATGATACCGTTCAATCAAAATATACAAGTGGGAGAACAAATTCACGTTGTATGGATAAGGAATTTCTGAATGCATCTGTTTTTCAATTAAGTTTAATTGGCAAGTCACAAAGGAGGCATCCTGTTGCTGTACATATTGGTTCGACTGTAAGAAGTGGCTAATGCTGATGACGTCATCAGTGACGAGCAAGTCGTTAATAGCCTTGCGAATATCCGTTTCAATTCCTTCAATCCAGATATAATCATTGCGCCGTTTGAGTTCCAAGTGGTACTTGCTCAACATCTGCCGCAGGATCTTCAAATCGGAAGAAATCACGGAATCACTAATGTAGAACTTGCCAAAGATGTTGTTTAACTGATGCTTCTGGGGCGACGTAATCAGTAGCCGTTTGATGACCGCGTTGCGTCGTTCGACCGAAGTTAGCTGACTGATGTTGACGAATTCGTTCACTTGACCGCTTTGATCAAGGTAATTTTGATAATTTAAGCGATATCCCCTTCCCTTCTTTGATTCGATAATTGGGCTATCCACGGATTGATTGTTAATCCGTTTTACGGTCCGCAAAATAGTCTTGGTAGAAACGTCCAACACGGCAGACAATTCGGGGCCCGGAACAAACCCGCGATGGTTTAAAAGATAATTAATTAATGATTGTTTATATCCAGTAGTCAGTGCCATGCCCCTCTCTACACTTGATATTCTATCAAAAAAATTTGGTAGCGCTTACGCATGTCTGTCCCTTGACAAAGGACACCAGTTCGTAACGTTGTGTAACATTTGTCGAATCTTGTTGAACAGATCATGACCCTTGGCATAATTAGGAGTCAGTTGTACATTCTCCGATGGAGTGAGCATGTCTCTAAGTATATCCAAACGATTTTTTAAAGGAAGGTCAGTCACCCAATTCCCGTTGTAGTAAAGAAGATCAAAGACCCTGTAGTAGACCAGCATGTTCTCCATAGTCAAACTTATTCGATCCGTTTTGCGTATACTATTCCGTTTCATAGATTTCATGAAATGAGGGCTGACCTTCCTGATTGAGCGCAATGGCCTCTCCGTCCAGAATAAATGATGATTGGGCTTGTACAAATTTTCTACTCGTTACAATATCTGGAAAAGAAGCTGCTCTTTCATTTTTTTCTTTGATTGAGCAGGCGTGCATCCTTTCGCGTTGTTGTACCATTCCTTTGATAAATCGATTCTTTTACAATAATTATCCGCTAGGATTAGGGCATCCGGAGTTTTGAATTCCGTCACAATTTTCGCCATATAAAAAAGGATCGGATCCAATTCTGTCGAATTATAGTTTTGTAGTTCTTTTTTATCAGCTGAATCGTTTCAAGGAGGTGGTTGTTCTTTTCTTCGATTTTCTTTCGTTTCCCTCTTGTTTGGCCCTCTTTTCCCATTTTTATCGTTCCACTCGTATTTCATTTTTCTTGTTTTTATCTGTTCACTTCCGCTTTTTCACCCACTTTTTGACCCCACTTCAAAGGAGTTCTTCACATGTTTAAAACCTTCCGTAAACTCGTTTTCAGAACGTGCCTTTACTCTGATTGAAATAAACAGAGGTATTTACCCATGCTTTATGTAAACTTATAGCTTACTAAAAAAACGATAAAAGCACCTATTCTTTACAAAGGTACTTTATCGCTTAATTAAGGTCTATTAATTAATTCAAATTTTACCGGTAGGCCCCGATAGGTCACCTTTGCCTTTGGCCCACAGTTCCTACTGCCAAGCGTGCAACGGACTTTCACCATCTAGCTGTCCTCCATGCCGGGCGCTCTCAGAATAAAAAGCATGCGAAAGTGAACTTCCGCATGCTTTTTAAATCATTAAACAGTTCGCTGCGTCAGATCGGCCTTCAGCGTCGCTCCTTTGGAATCAATAACCCTGCGGTACCAATCAAAGCTTTTCTTTTTGCGGCGGACAAGAGTGCCACTCCCCGCATTGCCGCGATCGACATGGATAAAACCATAACGCTTTTCCATCTCTCCGGAACCGGCACTGACAAGATCAATAGGCGCCCATGAGGTGTAACCGATCAGCTCAACGCCGTCCTTGATTGCTTCAGCAGCCTGAATGAGGTGATCGTTCAAATAGCTGATGCGGTAATCATCATGAATGGTTCCGTCCGGTTCAACCTGGTCTTTGGCTCCCAACCCATTCTCGACGATAAACAGCGGTTTCTGGTAGCGATCATAAAGAACATTGAGCGCGTAGCGCAGCCCTTTCGGATCAACCGGCCACCCCCACGCCGATTTTTGCACATACGGATTATCAACTGAATCAAACATACCGCTCGCCACATGGCCCGGATGGTCAGCCGATACGACGAAGCTCTTATAGTAGCTGAACGCAATGTAGTCAACCGGATAGTCGCGTAGAATGTGTTTATCTTCTTCCGTCCGCTCCAGCTGAACTCTGTTTTCTTCAAAAAAACGCTGCATATAAGCAGGATAGCGGCCGCGCACGTGTACATCGCCATAGAATAATGCCGTGCGGTTCTGCTGAAGCGCAGCAAGCTGATCGTCAGGACTGGACGTTGCCGGATAATATGGCGAAAAAGCAAGCATACAGCCCATTTTTGCTCCTGGAACAAGTTCATGCAGCTTTTTTGTAGCAAGCGCACTCGCCACCAATTCATAATGCGAAGCCTGATAGATAGTCTGCAGTGGATTTGTTTCATCGTCAAGAACGATGGCGCCGGCTATGAACGGATTATCAAGAATACAGTTGATTTCGTTAAAACTCATCCAATATTTGACGCGTGTCCCGTAGCGTTTAAAAATTGTCTCTGCAAATCTCAAATAGAAATCAATAAGTTTCCGATTTTTCCAGCCGCCGTATGTCTTAACAAGAGCAAGCGGAGTCTCGTAGTGTGAAATCGTCAGTACAGGCTCAATGTTATGTGCCTCCAATTCATCCAGAACGCGATCATAATAAGCAAGCCCGGCTTCGTTTGGCTCTGCGTCATCGCCATTTGGGAAAATACGCGTCCAGGCAATGGACAGCCGCAGCGCACTGAAATGCATCTCCGCAAACATCTTGATGTCTTCCTTGTAATGTGAATAAAAGTCGATTGCCTGATGTGACGGATAGTACAGGTCACTTCTAGGCTCCAAATATTGCTTAGGATGTGCCAGCATATTCTCTCTTTTCGGTCCCGCCGGCTCAACATCAACGATTGACAGTCCTTTACCGTCTCTATCAAATGCCCCTTCATACTGGTTGCCTGCCAGCGCTCCGCCGAAGAGGAACCCATCTGGAAACAATTCTTGATTTTTCATATCTTCATCCCCCTTCAGAATAACGGATCTGGGAACGTCCACAGGAGCCGCTATCCAGTTGCCGATCACCCATTGACTCAATCTTTCTCATCATAGAAAAAATCACTTAATCAAAGTTTCGGCAAAATGGAGTACACTCTTTCCATCCATCATCCCGTAGTCTTTCATACTAATAACCGCCAATGGGATCCCCGCCCGATCAGTCTTTTTTTTGATTTCGTTCTGCATATAAGCGACCTGGGGACCGAGCAGCAGCACATCCGGATGTTCAGCTTCCAGTGAGTGATCAACACTGGAAGTAGCGATTGCAAAAATTTTGTAGTCCTTGCCTTCACTCTCTGCCGTCTGCTTCATCTTGCTGACCAACATTGAAGTTGACATGCCTGCTGAACAAGCTAGCATAATCGTTTTTCCAGCCATAACAATTTCTCCTTTATTAAAATCATTTTGTTAAAGTCCGCTGCTTTTCATTCAGTCGCAGCTGCCCCCTGCCGGCAATCGCTCCCCGCAGTCATTCCGCTTCACTGACATTGAACAAAAGCAATGTTAGATGATAACGTAATCTGTTGAATAAAAACAATCAACCTCTAAAATAATTATTTTTCATCCCGGGATTGATGAATCATCCGTCGCGATCGTTTCCGTTCCTTTTGCCTGTTCCTGCTTAAAGAGATACTGGTCGTATTTCCTGGCAAATGGAAAGTAAACCGCCGTCGAAATGGCTAACACAACGACCTGCCAAATGGCCATCTTCCAACCGCCGATCAAAAATCCGGATATGACTGCCGGTGTCGTCCATGGCGCCGCTACGCCATTCAAGGGCGGAACGATGCCGAAGAAAATGACTGCGTACGTGGATAGCGCAACAATGACGGGTGTTAAGAAGAACGGAATAGCCAGGAACGGATTCAAAACCAGCGGCAAGCCGAACAGAAACGGTTCATTGATATTAAAAAGTGCCGGCACAAGCTCAACTTTACCAATCGACTTAAATTGTGCCGATCTCGCAGCAACGATTGTAAATACAACCAGCCCGATAGTAACGCCTGAACCGGTCAGATTAATAAAGTTGTTATAGAATTCATTCGTCACAATATGGGCACCGTTCGCCAATGATAAATTTCCGGCCTGATAAAGTGCGGCATTATCAAACGTGTTTGGAATCAGCAGACCACTTGTAATGGCCCCCATGATCAATCCGCCGTGAACCCCGAAGAACCAGAAGAAAGGCACAAGTAAAGCGATAATCAACGCGCCGCCTAACGAATCAGACAGGCCCTGCAGCGGTGTCTGAAGCAACTTATAAATAATTTGCAACAGATCTGAATTCAAGAAATATTTAAGTGCACCAAAGATTAACATTGCCGAAGTCGAAATGACAGCCAGCGGAATCATTGCAGTAAATTGGTTGGACACACTTTCCGGCACTTGCTCAGGCAGTTTGATCCTCCAGCCGGCTTTAATCATTTTGGTATATGACCAGCCGACTAAAATACTGATGATAATTGCGGCAATCATGCCCTGCCCGCCCATCCAGGACATATTAATGGCATTTGTCACCGGCGAGGTAAGAAAGCCCTGCAAGGCATGCGGCAGCTTATCGATGTTTGTCTGAACTTGAGTTCCCGTTAAGACAACTGCGCCATTGGTATTCGTAATACCGCTGCCGCCCTTGCCCAGCGCAGCGACGAGAGGATTGTCAACCTGCAGAAATTGCAGGAGCAGGAAAGTTGAGAAAGACGCAAGTCCTGCCGGCAGAGCCTCCAATCCTTCATTTTTGACATAGACATAGGCAATACCGATAGACGCCCAAATGGCGATCAACCCAAAAGTCGTACTATAGGCCTGATTAAAGATAGCAGACCAGCCAGAGGCTTTCAGTGCATCAGCCACAGCGGGAATTGGGATATTGGACAAAATTAGGAAGACTGACCCGACAATAATGAATGGCAGAGCGTATACCATGCCATCCTTTAATGCCGTCATTGACTTGGTATTGATGAATTTCATAATCGGTGGCAGGACGTGTTGATTAACAAACTCACTGAAATTTGTCTTTTTACTCATGACACTCGATCCCCCAAATAAGTTAGTGCAAACGCAAAATAAAAAACCAAAACACATGAAAACAACCATCGCTTGAAAATCTACCCAACTTGATGTGCAATAGATGTGCTCTGAAACCAAATTCGCCTTTTCATTACCTCCTCATTGAAAGCCTTTTCATTCTTTAACATCCTAACTATAAGCTTTTTAGGAACAATGGTCAACTCTTTTATATAATAAAATATATACCTTTAAAAAATAAATATATACAATTTTTCCGATATGGATTACATTACGATCCCATTCCAGAGTGCATTGTTTGTATGTTATGGCTATAGATATGCAAGAGTCGTCTGTAAAAAATACAGTTCTTTTAATAAAATGTATTTATCTTTTCCACGGATACGATATAATAAACTCACCGGCAAAATCAAGAGGAGGGGGACAACTTGACGCTTCTAACACCGGATTTCTTCTGGGGTAATTCTACCTCAAGCATACAAACAGAAGGTGCCGCCCACGAAGGGGGCAAAGGGCCTTCACTCTACGACTTGAAGCATGAAACAGCGAACAGCGCGGATTGGAACACTGCAATTGACGAGTATCATCGTTATGCTGAGGACATTTCATTGATGAAAGACCTCGGTATGAATTTCTACCGCTTTCAAGTTTCATGGAGCAGAGTTCAGCCACGCGGTGAAGGGGATTTCAACGAAGAGGGAATTGCCTTCTATCACCGCTTAGTCGATGAACTCCTCGCGGCCGGTATTCAGCCGATGATCTGCCTCTATCACTTTGATCTGCCATTGCTCCTGGCTGAGAAATACAATGGTTTCGTCAATCGCAAAGTCGTCGATGCCTTTTATATCTTCGCCCGGCGTATGATTGACGAATTTGCCGGTCAGGTGGCCTATTGGATTACTTTCAATGAGCAGAACCTCTACAGCCTCCCGGCGGCCTTTAAACAAAGCGGCTATCTGACCGGCGATCAAACGCCCTATGAGCTGTACCAAATTCAGCATCATATTGCTCTTGCTCATGCAAAGGTGGCTAACTACATCCATACACAGTATCCCGAGCTGCAAATTGGCGGCATGTTGGCCTACCAGGAATTTTATCCTGCTACGCCCAATCCGCAGGATATTGAAGCTGTCCGCCGCTTTCAGGAATTTGTCGATTTTAATCTGCTGCGTCTGTTTACGGAAGGCCGTTACTCTGATGAAGTCATTGCCTACATGAAACATCATCAACTGTATGATATTTTAAAAGAAGCGGAATTGGCGGAGATCTCGCTGACAAGAAGCGATTTCATAAGTTTTAGTTATTACGCAACCGCGACAATGGATAGTTGCCTGATTCCAATCGATGCCATGCCCAACAACTACTCAGCATTGGGGCAGAAGAAGAATCCCTATTTGCGTGCGAATGAATGGGGCTGGCAAATCGATCCTCAGGGTTTTTATAAGGTATTGATGGATCTATCCAACAGAACGCATTTGCCTGTCTTTCCTATTGAAAACGGCATTGGAGTCCGTGAAAAATGGGATGGAGTCAATCTTATCGAAGACAACTATCGCATCGACTATCATCGGGAGCATATCAGAGCTTTAAAGCAAGCGGTTTCCGACGGGGCAAATGTAATCGGCTATCTGGGCTGGGGGCTGATCGACATACCAAGTTCACAGGGCGATGTTGAAAAACGTTACGGCGTTGTGTTTGTCAACCGGAATAATCATGAATTGCTGGATTTAAAACGCGTGCCTAAACGTAGTTACCGATGGCTTAAGCAAGTGATTGCCAGCAATGCCGAACTAATCTGAACATCGGCAATTTCTCATCAAAAAAGTATTATTTTTTCAACATCTCTGTTGAAGCCGGCTGTCATTTTTAATCTTTAATCAACGATTCATGCGGATCAGGTAACCGCCCGTTGCAGCTTTCCCACGGCTATTCTGCCTGCATCCGACCGCTCGAGACTGAATATAAACATCCTGACAAGACCGCAGTGTTTATTCAAACAAAAAACAGGAAAGGAATGTCCGCATTATGGCTGGAGAATTAGAAAATCAACAGGTAATTATGGGATTGATTATTAATGGAGGAAATGCAAAAAGTTCAGCTTTTTCAGCGATACAGGCCGCTAAAAAAGGGGACTTCTTGGAAGCGAATGCAAAGCTGAAAGAAGCTGACGACTTTCTATCTGAAGCACACAATGCTCAAACAGCCATGCTGACTCAAGAGGCTCAGGGCAATCACACGAATGTCACATTATTGATGGTACATGCTCAGGACCATATGATGAATGCCATTACTTTCCGGGATCTTGCAGGCGAATTGGTAGATCTTTACAGATCGCATCAGTAAGCATTCTTATAAAAGTGTTAAATATTATTACCATCCAGCCGGCTCAAATAGGCGTCCACTCATCGCGCCCCATGTTTACCGATAAACGACGGCTGTATCGCAATCTTCCACATGCTGAAGCGGGAGGATTGCTTTTTTTGCAGATGTTTATCTCTTGCGACTACCCCCCTATGGATTCCATTCTGATTTCTATGCAGGGATTTTTCACTCTCCGGTGCCGGATTGTCTTTACAAAAAAGGTGCAGGAAGTCTGTTTGCAGCTTCTGCACCACTTAAAATCCGGTATATTTTAAGACCTTTCCCATTTATATCCGTTGACGACCGCTGCGGGCAGCCAATAAAACGGCCCAGTCCATGAACGACCGTTTCATCTATCGCAGCATACATCAGTAGTACAATCATCTCTTACCCGGCAGCGAGCAGGCTCCATTATCCCGCAATGAGTTGTCCTTACTAACAATCAACAAATAAACAATGGGAGAGTGCATAATTTTTTTTCACATTGATAACAAGGATCGCGCTATCTGCTCTTTATACTTTACCCTTTTAGAAGAAGCATTTTCATTTTTCCCATATGGGAAGCATGGGCCCGCATGCGGCAGGGACTCCCAGCTTAAATGCCACAGCCTAGAACCGCACTTACTGAATGAAGAACAGAAAACAACGGACGATTTAACATCTATTTTAATAATGCAGCCTCTTTCTCCGCCCCTGCCTCATACATTATCTAATGTCCAGCACCGTATAGCTGCGCGTATCATATCGATTGCGCGCTGTTGAGTACTCTATATTTTTACCATTATTCAGCCATACAATCTCTTCGACCTCAAGAATCGGATCGTGTTCGCCTGCCTCTAGATATTTCATATCGAACGGCGTGGCCAATGAGGCATGTATTTTCCGATAAGCGCCGCCAAATTTCAGGTTTAATGAATGATGAAGATAGCTGTAGATCGATCCCTTTAGAATGTTCTCCGTTAGTCCCGGTACTAATTCTACCGGCATATATGTATGTTCAAGGATAAAGGGATCATTTTCAACCCGCCTGAGCCGGATAATGTCATAAACCGGACGGTTAACTGTGAGATCCAGTTTTTTTTGAATATCGGCATTGGGAAAACCAACGTCAAAGGAAATAATATCACTTGTGACGCGATCTTCCCCCAACTGCTTTGTCAACCCGTCAATGGCGCCGGCTGGAGAATCACGCGATATTGTTTGAAGCGGGACAATCCCCAAAACATAGGTACCTAAACCAGATTGCTTATAGATAAACCCTTCTCTTGCCAAACCGTCTAAAGCTTTTTTTACAGTCATCCGGCTCACATGAAATTCTTCTGCCAATGTATTTTGGTCGGGAATCAATGATTTGGCCGGGTACTTTCCTGTAACGATCCTTCTTCTAATCTCGTCTGCAACAAATTGATATCTCGTTTTCTCCATTTTTTCCCAATCTTTCCTTAATTAATTGTCAATGTCAGATTCATTATGTTTAAAAATCCGATGTTTTATGTCAGGCTGGGGATAGGCCACCATAAAACCCAGAGCTTCGACGCTTTAATGATTTTATGATGGTATTTGGTTTTCAACCCAAAACCGGTCATATTTAAAAAATTTTTTTAAACTCATGGTTTTAATCATAATTTGTAAAAAGCTGGACAAAGTGCGAAACGGCCGCGGGAAAAGCGGCCCAAACGAATGTTACTCAAGAAAGTCACGGATGCCCGCGTCAAGCAAACGTTTATTGTGGCGCACAAACGAGAGACAATAAAAATGACATATAACTTTAACTATGTCTTTAAATTAAAGCGGTTAACTGCAAAGATACACATAGTAACAACAAAAAGTATATATCTTTATTTCCAAAAAGTCAATCATTTTCAGGTCACAGTGATCGGCATTTCGCACTTGTAGAGATACTCCTGCTCACGTGCGATCCGGCACCCTTTTGCATGGGTTAAAGATCGAAGGTAAATTTAAATATAGATGTACCTATTTATCAGCTTTATCACCGCATAGACTATACAATGATGAGAGAGAGATCATGGAGATGAGTAAGGACACGATCAAAAAAGGACCGTGGGCAAGAAGCATTAGATCAGTGACCGCATGATCATCGGCCTGGAAGCACTATCACCAGACTTTTAGTTTAAAATTGCGAACCTTTTCTTATCCATAACATGCAGACAATCAACTTGGGAATGAGATTGTATTGTATTATATTTATTAATGTATATACCTATATTATAAAAATATATATTTTATATATAAAAGGAATTGATTATTACTTTGAGAAAGCTTATAGTTAGGATGTTCAGTCGAGACAGTAAAACATGTGATCTCGCTGATCCAATCGGGTCGATTGACAGTGCTATGCGCTAAGAAGTGCAGGCGGCGTTCATCCCCCCCAAAAAATTAATTACTTCTATGGCCGGCACTGCTCGTGGATGAATCGAAAGTTGCAAACAGGCCGAGCTTTGAGCAGCCCGTCGTTTTGGAAATTCTGCAGGATGCACAGGATGCAGCGGTTTATGTCAAAGGAAAAGCATCCATTCCGGACGGCAGGACCGTAATGCGCAAGAGCGCGGCAAAGGGCGGATGTCCTTTAAATAAGTGGCCGTCATTGATATGCTTGAGCGGGATTTAAAAACAATCAGCAGTGTGACCGAGATTTCCCCTTTTACAAATATTGCCGGCGGAAGCGGCGTGCCATGATTTCTGAAAAATCACTGCCAATGAGGTGAAAACAATGACCAGACATAATTGGGCCATTCTCGGTCCTGGAAGAATCGCTGCAGATTTTGCCGAAGCGGTATACGGGGCGGGCGGACACATTTACGCCGCAGGGTCGCGCAGTCTGAACCGGGCAAGGGCTTTCGCGGAAGAACATCATATTGAAAAGGTCTACGGCAGCTATGATGAGATGCTGAAGGACGACAACATCGACATCGTCTATCTCTCAACGCCGCACTCCAACCATTATAAATATCTGATCAAGTGTCTGGAAAGCGGCAAACACGTACTTTGCGAAAAAGCAATCACAATCAACAGCGAGCAGCTGAACCATACTGTCCGGCTGGCAGAAGCCAAGCATCTTATTGTTGCCGAAGCTATGACTATTTACCATATGCCGCTTTACAGGAAACTGAAAGAATGGGTGGCTGCGGGAAAGATCGGTCGGCTGAAGATGATCCAAGTCTCCTTCGGAAGTCTGAAACCCTATGATGCCAAAAGCCGTTTCTTCAATATGGATCTGGCCGGCGGTGCGCTGCTGGATATCGGTACTTATGCTCTATCCTTTGCCCGTTTCTTTCTATCAAGCCAGCCGAGCGAAATTCTAACTGCGGTAAAAACATTTGAAACCGGCGTCGATGAGCAATCCGGTATTATTTTAAAGAATCCGGATGATGAAATGGCCGTCATCACCCTGACCATGCGGGCAAAGCTGCCGAAAACAGGAATCATTGCGGGCGACAAAGCCTATATAACAGTAGATAATTTTCCACGTGCAAGCAGCGCTGCAATCACGTATCCCGACGGAACGACCGAGATTATTGAAGCGGGCGACACGTCAAAAGCCATGGTTTATGAATTTGAAGATATGAATTCGGCGATCCGCGGGGACCGCAGCGAAACTCTGTCCCTGACCATTGACGTCATGTCGATTTTAAGCAATGTCAGAGCGCAGTGGGGGATCCGTTATCCCTTTGAATAACTTTCCACATCCGGAATTAATTAAATCCGGTAGAAAGAGCGTTTCATTTTATTGTGTTATCAAGTTGAGCTATTGAACATGATGCAATTGGTTCATGTCATTACTTTTTTTCTAAAGAAAGCGGCCCTGAAAATGGCGGGATCGGCTGTAAACAAAATTCTCGCCGCCTGCGGAAAGGCCATCTTCCGGACAACCGCAGACAGGTGGACTTTACGATGATTGAAGGCGTTTTGCAGCCGGTAAGTTACTCCCCACTCAGTAAATCCGCTGCCGTTGGATGGATCACATTATCCCTTATCTATACGATAAAGATGTTTATCGCTTAATTAAAAAAATACAGTAATTTCTCTAAACTGTATTTGTGGCTGCTGCACATTAGCGTCGAACAGCGAAGCAAAGATCAAAATATTTATGGACTCTAATTAGGCTTGGAATTATTTTAAGAAATCAGCTACTGTTTGACAAAAAGCTTGGGGTTCACAGTCATGAATCGTATGATTGCTTTTTCCAAAAAATTGATAAGTTGTATTTTTGCTCCTTCCTGCCATTTCAATGATCTGCTCATCAGAAACTACGTATAAAAATTTACCATGTAGTAAAAGTGCAGGGCAATCTGTTGAGAGAAAATTTGCCCACCAATCTCCGTTTAAATGACTTATGAACTGGAAAGATGTTCTTTATCAAACCTAAAGTGCCAGCTATATTAATTCCATCATGATAGCAACCCATTATATTTTCAATAGATTGAAGTGCCGCGTCCACCCTATCTCAAACATTGGCCGAATTCAAGTCCGGCAGCTGGCCGTTGCCGACAAGCATTGTACCTGCGGCGATTACCGTTCTGCCCGGTTTCATGATACAGGCAGATGTGTCTGAACATGCGTCCGGCTGTTTCGATCACGCACAAATTCACACCGAAGAACCAAAGTTCTCCTACTGTCAGGGGATAATCCCGCATTCGTCCTAGTCGAACGTTTCAATGTTTTATCAGCCTTCACACCGTTCTCCGGAAAGAGATCGCCATAGAACATTCTCCATGCTAAAGCGTATTTAATCAATGGCTGTTAACCGTCGATTTAAGATTATGGAATGAGGTCCCGCTTAACGATTAAGGTCAAAGCCGCCCGCAGCCAACCGGCAGGCACACAGCGTTTAGACGGTAGACTAAACTCTAGATTCCTCTAAAATGAATGGCCTCGCTTACCGGCACTCTTATACTGACCGGACGATTATACGGATGATCCGCATCCTCATAGCCCATCATAATGCCAACAATCACACGCTGATGATCAGGAATTTTCAGTATTTCCCGCAAAATATGCGGGTAAGAAACAGAACTGGCCGCTGGTGTTGAACCCAATCCGTAGTACGTCGCAGCCAACATCAGATGCCCGGCATAAATGCCTGCGTCCAGCGTAGACCACTCAGTAAGTTCACGTTCAAGACACAAAAAAACAGCAACCGGTGCGTTAAAAAAAGAGAAATTATTTCTCCAGTTTTTCTCGCGTGCCTGGCGATCATCGCGGATAATTCCGCTATCGGCAAAAACTTTGGCAATGGACTCGCTCATTCTATTCTGCAGATTATCCGGCCATTTCTTTGGTTTTGGCATATCGCGATCATCAGTTTCCTCTTTATGATCATAGGCTGCCAAATAAGCTTTGCGCAGCCGCTCAAGACTCTCACCCGCCGCTACATAAACTTCCCATGGCTGGGAATTCCCCCAGGAAGGAGCTCTTTGGGCTTTGCTTAGAATGTTCAGAAGGACGTCCTTAGGAACCTGCTGATCCGTATATTTCCGAACAGTCTTGCGTTGATCAAACAAATTGTTCATTGAAAAATCACCCCATTTATATCAAGTTTAAGATCCTGTATCCTTTATTTTATATTTCATCTGCTGCGTAGACCAGCAATGACACTTAATGGGATTATTCCCACAAATAGGCGAGCGACAAAGCAGCAGCTAAAACCGTGCGGAATTTTGATCCTGGAACCATTTGTACATTTTGTGAACCGCCAACGCTCGAAAGAGAAATGTCTCGTTATAAAAATGATTCCTCAGAATATATAAAAGACCCCAGGGGGCCTAAAAAGAAGAGTTATGAGAAGCAAAGTGTAATTTTACAATATATTCTTTTTTTAAAAATTCCATTATGTTTGTACACTACTTTATTTATGCTGTGATTAAACCAACGATCCTTGGGCAGTTTAGTAATAGTAATCGCTTATCAGTCACTTTGAATGGATTAAGAGTTCCAGTTTCTGACTTAAGAAACCCGTTGAATCTCTTGGCCGGTAAGGGCTTCTCCTATTTTTCAGCTATTGGCCCTGATTAAGTAGGTTTTTTCTTAAAGATTCCTGTTATTCATTGAAAAAATGATCTGGGAAATAATAATGTTTCTTACTCCGCCTCATGCAAGGTAAGCGTCAAATAATGGACACCTTCTCATATTCCTAGCGTCATGCGATAATGCCTCTATTAATTCATCAGGAGGATGGTCCATGACACGAGCGGAATTTCGAGAACTCTGGAAGAATAAAATGAGCGATTTCGAGGCAAGTGGATGATCAGGGAGTCAATGGTGCGCCAATCAGAAAATTCCATTAAGTTCCGATATTGGCGGCACAAGTTACGTCCAACAAGAGTGCCGCATCCTCAAGCAGGCCATCTTGGATGGCCGTTGATCTGGCCGGACAAGAGAAAGCCGATGTGCTTTCATCTACCTAGGCTCGGCAAAAATCGAACTTCATGCTGGATTCGATCCGGACCTGTTCGCTGATGCGGTTCGTGTGCTTCGGAGCTTATGATTCGGGAATCAACGATCGAAAATGTCTACCTGGCCAAGGGGAACACCGATCTGCGCAAATCGATTGACGGATTATCCGTCCTGGTTCAGGAAAGTTTTCACCTCGATCCGTTTTCACCCTGCCTGTTTGTCTTCTGTAATCGCAAACGGGACAAGCTGAAAATTCTTCACTGGGAAACCAACGGATTCTGGCTTTACTATAAACGTCTGGAAAAGGGGACTTTCCAGTGGCCGAAGGCCAATAACGATGCCCCGTCTCTGAAAATTAGCCGGCGCCAATTGAATTGGCTGCTGGACGGACTGTCCCTCGAACAACGCGAGGCCCACCGGCCGTTAAGGCAGCACGCACACTGATCTGATTTTTGGTCAAACCGCAGACAGGGAACGCACTTTCCATTATAATGAAAGAATGAAAAACGGAGCGGAAGCACCTTCATCCACAATTGAAGCCCTTCAAAAAGAACGCGATGCGTTGAAAAAACAAAACGCCGAACTGACACTGAAGCTGAAAGGGTTCGAAAAACAATTCCGTCTCAGCCAAAAACGCCAGTTTGGCGCTTCAAGTGAAAAGACGCATCCGGATCCGGAGCAGCTCACCCTGCAACTGTTCAACGAGGCAGAGAGTGAATCGAATCCACAAGCCCCCGAGCCTACGGTTGAAACCATCACCTATAAGCGGGAGAAGACCATAGTTTTTTTCATTCTTACTGAAATCCATCAGACACCAGTAATAGACAACATAGTCTGCTTAAAAAGAATATGGAAAAGTATTGAACCATTTTTTATGTATTAAAAAAGATGATCTAATACTTCTTAATTTTTTGATATCTATTTTATTTGATGTTAATTAATTCAGCCTTTTTGAGATGTTGCTTCATTATAAGCTTTGTACGCCTCTTCAGCTGTTCCGGATCTGTGAACAAGGACGTTTAATCCGGCAACCATTCCGACTGGGCTCTCATTTTGAGTAATATTTCTCCCAACCGCTACTCCTTTAGCGCCTACTTTCATGCAATGTTCGACAAATTTATAATAGGTAAGCGTATCCGTTTTAGGACCGCCCAACGCAATAACCGGACGACTGGCATCTTCAACAATTTGTTTATCGCCGTCTCCTCCGGAAAATCTTGTTTTAATAATATCTGCACCGAGCTCTGCACTGATACGGGCAGCTGTAGCAATATATTTTGGATCATTCGATTCTTTTGTAGTGATAGGATACCCATAAGGTAATGTTTCTACTATCAAGGGAAGATCCCATTTTTCCGATTCCTTAGCTAGGCGGGCGACCATTTTGTGGCCCTCTTTTTCCTTGTCTGTACCTGGAAAAGTCATGCATACGACTCCTTCGGCACCTAACCGGATGGCATCTTCGATACTAAAAAACTGATAAGTTTCCGGTACAGTTGGATCATAGACATTAATCGAATCGTCGACACGGAGGATAATCGGAATTTGGCTCAGGACTTTTTCATAGGTTTTTGCTTGTCCGTATGTTACTAAAGCAGCATCAAGTCCGTTTTTAACCAACTCGTTCAAATGTTCTACGGTATAGTCAACGCCTTCAGTATTCATTGAGAAACCGAATCCGTCCAAAGCTGCGATAACCGCTTTTCCTTCTTTTCCGAAAATCTGATTTAAACGTCTCTGTTTACTCATTTTGATAGTCCTCCTTAATCATTTTCCTTTTTTAATGGGATAAATAGATTTAATATTATTCTTCTTTGCCATTTCAAATATATCTTCTGGAAGCTGTCGGTCAGAAATAATTACATCAATCATTTCCATTGATAAACTTAGATGAAAGAAGTTTTTCGAAAATTTGTCACTGTCCACTAACAGTACTGTCTGATCAGCATGTTGAGAAAGCGTCCTTTTTAACAAGGATTCTTCATCGGTTGCATCAAAGGCACCATTAATCGACAATCCTCGGCATGACATAAACACAATATCAGCATGAAAATTGGATATATACTGACGGACCGTACCACCTGAAACATTTTTCAGAGTTCGATTGACTTTTCCGCCTGGGTAAAACAGCTCAGCATTAGTATTGCTGCACAAATAATTCAACGATGCTAATCCATTTGTAAGAACTTTAATATCATGGTAATTTTCCATCTTACGAACCATAAAATATACGGTACTGCTGGAGTCCAGGAAAATAGTTTGATCACCTTTAATATATTTAATTGCCTGGGAAGCTATCTTTTCTTTTTTTTCTACTGATTGTTGAAAACTGAAAGGGTATGGAGGTTCGTCTGGATTTTTTATTAAAACAATTCCACTCCCCCATTTGCGAACCAGTTTATTATCAATCAGATACTTGAAATCACGCCTGACTGTTGAGATACTGACGAATAATTCCTTTGCTGCTAGTCTTGTAGAAAGATAATTATGTTTTTTTAACAGGGCTAGCAGTCGCTCATAACGTTCATAAGGAATCATTCTTAAACAAGCCTTCCTTCTTCAGTCACTATTTCTGAAATTCAGCTTTCTGCGTGGGGTTGTACGTTGCTTTTTTTCTTAATAGATACAAGAATCATCAACACAAGCAAAACGCTAATCGTTATCATCAACGGTGTAGCTCCTATCCTCCCGATAGTTCCTAAAATTACGGAGAAAGTCAGGAAATCACTATCAGAGAAGGTCGTTGTTGTAAAGCCAACTCCTCCAAAGAGATTAATGAACAGTAGAGGCAGAAACGTCATGATTATGCCTGTAAGAAATGGTCCGATGATTGCCCCTCTCCGGCCACCAGTCGCATTACCAAATATTGCTCCGATTCCTCCGCAGAAGAAATGGAATACAATACCTGGAAGAATTATCACTGTACCCATCATAAATTGAGCCGTCATGCCAAGAAGTCCACCAAGCAGACTCATTAGGAACCCTACAAGCAAAGCATTTGATGTTCCTCTAAACAATATGGCAAACGGATAACCAGGTACAGCATTCGGAACAATCCTGCTGCTAAATCCCTTAAAGGCCGGATTGATTTCATCCAACAAGATATTAACACCTGTAACAAGGATTAAAATACCCGCGGTAAATTGTAAGGCCTGCAGCAACGCCCATACGTATGGATTTACTCCGCCTGATAGTGTAGAAACATATTCAGGTCCGGCAATAATGGTAATCACGTAAAACAATATGGTCATGATAATGCCGACCGATACATTGCTGTCCTGCAAAAATTCCAGTTGTTTAGGAAAGTTAATTTCTTCAATCGAACGTGAATTTTTACCAAATATTTTCCCTATTTGTGCGCAGAACCAGTATCCAAATGTACCAAAATGAGCAAAGCTCATGTCATCCTTGCCCGTAATCAGCTTCATTGTCGGATGAGCGACAGCAGGCATAATGCAAAGAATCATCCCCAACATAAGGGCACCAAATACAATCGACTCTGTTAAATTCATCCCGGAAGCGACCATCACAGCTGTTAGTGCACAGGACATATATAAAGCGTGATCAGTTGAGAGAAAGATATACTTGAATCGCGTTATTCTAGCCAAAAGGATGTTCAGGATCATTCCAAAAACGAAGATCAATGTAGCAATGCTTCCGTATTTACTTAGAACAATGGAGATAGCTGCTTCATTACTTGGAATAACCCCTTGCATACTAAAAGCTTTGCTGAAAACCTTTCCGAAATTTGACAGAGCAGCGACGATAATATTCGTTCCCATTAGCAAGGTTACAAACCCGATCGTCGCCCTTACACTTCCGCGAATAATTTCGGTTATAGGTTTTTTTAAAGCAATCAATCCCATGCAGACAATGAGACCTGCAACAATCGCCGGCTGTCCAAACAAATCTCTTAGCAGTCCCATTACTTATCACCCGCCTGCAACCAATTTGGGTTTTTTTAAAATATTTTTCTGCATTTCATATATTTTCTTATATCTTTCAAAGTTTTCATTGTATTGTTCATGGTAATTTTTATTTGGTTTAAAGACTCTACGGATTTTAATCAGCTTTTTCATGGCGCTTTCATAGCTGTCAAAAGTACCTGCAGCGACGCCTGCTGTAATAATAACCCCCATTGTCCCCGCTTCTATATTTTCTACGGCGTCGATTTCTTTATTTAATATATCAGATTTAATCTGCAGCCATATATCAGATCTTGAACCGCCTCCACTGGCCCGGAGTCGGTCAATGGGTACGCCGTATGCCTCAAGATTTTCTATATTAACTCTGACCTCATAACTAATCCCTTCCAGGATGGCCCGATAAAGTTTCTGCTTATTTGTTCCCAGATCCATCCCCAGAATAGCTCCCTTTGAAAAGGAATCCATGTAGGGCATGGCACTGCCACTGAAATGTGGAAGTATAAGAATATTTGTTGGTTTCTGAGAGCAATAATCATTGAAAATATCATAGACACTGATTCCCAGATATTTTGATACTATGTTTTCTGATTCACCAAGGTTGTCTCGATACCATCTTAAAAGGGTACCGCCGTCATTCACATATGCATACGTCGTGTACAGACCATTCAAATATGAGACAGTAGCATAATTATTGGTTGCCATCTCAACCACTCTATCATTATACTGAAAGATAGGAGAAATATTGTCGACTGAACCCATACCGTCCAGTGCTTCTCCCGGATGCAGAATTCCTGAACCGATCGCACACATTATTTGATCATGAGCTCCTGCAACAATTTGAATATCGGTTGACAGTCCGAGTTCATTGCTTGCAAATTGACTGACATGACCAATGATTGTCCCGGTTTCATGAATTTCCGGAAAGATGTCGGCATCTATTCCGGATGCCTCAATAATTTCTTCATCCCATTTTTTTGAATTTGTATTTAGTGCCATTGTTCTCAATCCTAAGGTAATATCAGTTGCAATCGGCCCTCCCAGTTTGTATAGGATGAAACCCCCGAAAGGAATGATTTTATCTATTTTATCATAAAGTTCCGGTCGATTTTTTTTTATCCACATTAGTTTTGGTAGTGAAAATACCAGAGCAGGCTTTAAACCTGTTTTCTCCATAATCCTTTGAGATGTTAGCTTCTCAATCAGCTCACTAGTTTCACTAGACCCCCTTGTGTCAGTATACAGCATGCTATTTGACAGGACTTTTCCTTTTTTGTCCAACATCACAAAAGATTCACCTAATGATGACGAGCTCACGCTGATAATTTTTTCACCACATTTTCTGGCAGCATTTTTGATAACAATTTTTGCTTTTTCCCACACCTCATCTGGGTCTAACTCAAACCACCCGCTCCTGGGCGAATGGGTTGGATACTCCCTGTAAGCACTTGAGATGTACTCCCCATCGTTATCAGTAATTGTCGCTTTAATTCCTGTTGTTCCGACGTCAATGCCTAACAGAGCCATCTTTCATTTCTCCTCCCTTTACCTTTAAATGAAATTAATTCTCTCCGCCCCCCTTTAAAATAAAAGAATTTGTATCCGCTTACAATTTGAATTATATTAATCAACCTATCGTTTTTCAATAGATTCATGAATTATTGAATTTCAATCATAATAAACCAAATAGGCTTCAATTTTTACTCAAATAATGTCCATGTCACACAGCTGAAAAGTAAAAATATCTTGATGGTGGTACTCTCTTCCCATAGTCAACGCTTTAATGTGATCAGAAGGAAAAGCTGCGATATGCCCGTATCATTATACATACATTCGCTCAAACATACGCACCACCATTTTAAGGCAGGTCCAAAATTCCTTCGAACTTTCTTTATCAGATTTTGAACTAACGACAACAGGTCGGATTCAATCGAGACTTTATTTAACCCTCCGCCAATGATCCACGGCAATCGTTAGAGAATGATTAACCAAAGTTTGCAGAAGTTTGTAACGTTTTTGACGATTCACTGATAAACCTAATTCTACCCTAAATACGATCTATTCACTTATTCATTGTCCTTAAATTATTAGTAGCACAGTCTTTATGATTAATGAAATAAGTAAGGGTATTTACCCATAATAGAATGACTCTTTTCTCCAAAAAGAATGCCTTTGAAACGATGATGGCGGTCGGAGTCGAATGTACAGGATGTATGCCTATTCCATGGGATTTTTAATATGCCTTATACAAAATTTGTGTAAAACAATTACTAAGTAGAAAGAATAGATCACAAGTATTACATACCTACTCGCAATCTGAGAGAGATGGATAAACAGTCAAACTGCAGTTCAATTTAAATAAAGATTCATAAAATAAATTCAGTGGGTAATGGTTGTTGTTTTGTTTTTCTCTTAACTAAGTTTCATTCTACAAGCACTTGGATTTTCTTTAACAACTGCTTGAAGGGGCGGCTGCCCTAGAGAGTTGATACGTCATTCATAATGTACTTTGACTGTCAGCCACAGCTTCAGCCAACGAATGTTTTCTTTTCCTGAAGATTATCAAAAGGATTATGGTCATTTTCCAGGCAAGCGGCCTTTCAGTAAAAAGCTGTCATTCCTTCGAAGTTTACTTTCCAGATCAATAATAGCCAATATAGATGAGTGGATCGTTCTAGGATTGAATAGACATCTCCCTCCCGGTAAGAAAAACCTTCAACAGCCGCAATGACATCTTTATAGTTTTTGATCTTTCGTCAGTTCGTATCCTTACGGCCGATCTAATAGGAACTGTCGATTTTTTTACTACAATTCCTTTCATGCCCAATTACTGGATCTTATTGAGCAGTTCATGACAATTGCACGATTTAAGAAAAGAATGTCCATATAATTAACTACCGATCATTATTATGGTCGACTTCATTCACAAATTTCTAAAAAAATGTATCGATATCGCTGCTTCACCGTTTCTATGTGAGCATATAAAAAGAGCCGTTCACCCGATCTCATCGGTTGAGGGCTCTTTTCTTTTTTACTATATTGTCTATTGTCATACCAGCAGCCTCGCCATGAGGTCTATCGATCCGTCATAGGTAGTCAGAAGCCGAATTAATTCTTTGTTATAACACTTTCTCTTCAGAAAATGCGGATTAAATCAGTGCATGTTCTCTCAGCATTGGCAGCGCATCGACGATGTGTCTTTTAATTCCCAATTCTTTTGCAGATAATCCCAGAGCAAGGCCGATCAGTTGAGGAAGGTGCAGAACCGGAAGAGTAATGTCTTTGTCGAATCCTTTCTGGGCACCGGGCTGATAGGCATCGAGCTGCATCTGACAGAGCGGACACGGCGTGACAAGACAATCGGCCCCGCTGTCCTTTGGCGACAAACAATTGATCCGCGTCAGCCGGGTTACCTCTTTCTCCGCTGGGAAAACCGCATGAAAGCCGCAGCAGGCCAGGCGCTGAGAAAAGGTGACATTCTCCGCCCCCAGTGCATCGACGACCATTTCCATTGATTGAGGGTTCGCAGGATTCTCAAAGCCCATAATTTTCGGCGGCATCAGGATATGACATCCATAAAAACTGGCTACCTTCAGGCCGGTCAGCGGACGGACCACTTTTTTCCTGAGATTTTCCAGCCCGTAATCTTCGATTAGCGCCCAAAGCAGATGAGTCACTTCTGTCGTTCCTTTGTACTGATGATGGGTCTTGCTCAGTCCTTCATTGACTTTGTCCCTTAGTTCTTTATTCTCATCCATCTTTTTCTTCGACTGCCGCAGCATCAATGTGCATGTGTTACAGACGGTGATGATTTTATCAACATGCAATGCTTCTCCCAGAGCAATATTACGTGCATTAATCGATATCGCGATGAAATCATCAATATCCTGTATGTGACTCGCCCCGCAGCAAGTCCAGCCTTTCAATTCAATCAATTCAATATCCAGCGCCTCGGCGACTTTTAGTGTCGACATTTTTAGTTCCTTCTCGGCAGATTCCAATGTGCAACCCGGGAAAAAGCCATATCTTAGGTGTTTCATTGCTTCTTTTCCTCCTCGGCGTATTCATAAATGTTTTTGACTTCTTCGATGCCTTCTACCTTTCTTGGAATTTCTAAAGGATTAATCTTGCCGGTTTTAATCATTCGAAGAGCGAACGGAACTTTTGTGGCAGCGGTATGCAGCATACCGTCCGTCTTTATTGGCAGCATAACTTCATTCAATCGGCCCGTTTTTCTGACATCGTTAAAGAACGCGAATGCGTGTCTTGCACCTTGATTATTCGTCTCACCCATTTTCATTGATATTTTCCGGAGTGCCGAAATTTCTTCCGTCAGATCGATTTTTTTGGGGCAATTGCTGACACATTCCATACAATGAAGACATTTCCACAGTCCATTTTTATAAGCCGGCTCAACGTGTTTCTCCGGTGAACCGTCGCGAGTGTCTACGGTGTAACGGTATGCTCGGTTCCAGACAAACGGATCAAGAAAGGTTCCGCCGTTGACCCGAAGCTGATTGCATTCGGAAGCGCAGATACCGCAAAGGATACAATCTGTCGATGAAGCAATTTTATGAAAATTTTCTTGGCTTTGCAGAAATCCCCGTTCTTTTGTTCCTTTTTCAGAGGGAATCAGCCACGGCCTGATTTTCTTCATCTTTTCCATCTTTGTTTCCCAGGCTACAGCGAGATCGCGGATGACGGGAAAATTGGTTAACGGTTCATATGTCAGCAATTCTGTTTTAAAAATGTCGATGACTCTGTCCAAGGGCGTTTGACAAGCGAGAAAAGATTTGCCGTTGACTTTAATGGCACAGCTTCCGCAAATTCCATGTTGACAGGCGGAAGTATAGACTAGAGAACTGTCCAACGTTTCACGGATCGTCGTCAATGACCAGAGAATTGTTCTTCCCTTTTCATAAGGGATGACATAGGTTTGGTACCAAGTCTTTTTACCATTGAAACGTTTGATCTTGATTTTCAATTTTTCCATCAGTATTTCCGCTCCTCCGGCTGGTACGTCGTAATTTTCACTGGTAAATAGTCCAAACGATAACAATCGTCTTCTTTGTAGACAAGCGTATGCTTCAGAAAATGTGTATCATCGCGCTTCGGATAATCGCTGCGCGAATGAGAACCCCGGCTTTCCCGCCGGCTGTAGGCGCCTAAAGCGACGGCTTTTGCCAGCTTCAGCAGATTGCCGACTTCCACATAATTGATGAATGCCATATTGTACTGCTTTGATGAATCCCCGATATAGGCATCTCGATACTCTTCCATCGCTTCATCAATCGTCCGCAGAGCTTGCTTTATTTCGTCGCCCGTCCGAAAAATGCCGACGTTATACCACATCGCCTCAGCCATCTTGTCTCTGATTGCGAAGAAATTAATTCCGCTTTTTTTGTCACGCATACGAGTAAACTTCTCATTCCACAGCTTAGTATCTTCCTCCAGCTTGCCGGTTGTCGCAAAATCACGCTGCTGAGCAGTCAGTCGTGCGCCGATGCCAGCATATTTGCCAAACAGAACCACATCCGCTACTGAATTTCCCCCTAAACGATTGGCCCCGTGGATCGATACGCAGCAACATTCACCGACCGCATGAATGCCCTTAATTGGCGTTGCCAGTGTTTTATAATCACTGACATGAATGCCGCCCATCATATAGTGACAACTTGGACGAATCGGAACGGGTTCTTTAATCAGATCGACTCCTTCAAAATTGAGTGCCAATTCACGGACCTGAGGCAGGCGATTCATAATCTTGTCGACGCCCAGATGACGAAGATCCATCAGGACGTAAGACTTCATTCCTTCACCAAAACCGCGGCCCTGTTTAATTTCGGTCTCGATCGAGCGGGCGACTAAATCGCGGGGTCCAAGTTCCATTTTCTCAGGCGCGTAGCGTTTCATGAAACGTTCGCCGTCCTTATTGAGCAGAAAGGCTCCTTCCCCACGGCAGGCTTCAGATAATAAAACGCCGGTCGACGCCAGTCCTGTCGGATGAAACTGAACAAATTCGGGATCCTTTAACGGAATGCCCGCATCAAAGCAGGCGGCCGTCCCGTCGCCGGTCATGTTGATCGCATTCGTCGTCCGGCTCCAGAATACCCGTCCAAATCCGCCGGTCGCAATGACGACCGATCGCGCAGAGATGGCTTCTATTTTTCCTTCTCTCATATCCATGGCGACAAGCCCTTCGAAAATGCCGTGATCGACGGATAGTGAAAGCAGGAACCAATCGTCAAGAAAAACAACGCCATTTTTTAGACACTGCTCAAAGAGGGCATGCAGAATCGCATGGCCCGTTTTATCAGCTGAGTAGCACGCTCTTGGACTGGATGCTCCTCCAAAGGGCCGCTGTGCAACATGACCGTTTTTATCCCGGGAAAACGGAACGCCCATGTAATCAAGTTCTGAAATAATTTTCGGCATATTTTCGCAGAAAAACTGAACGGCGTCTTGATCCGCGAGAAAATCGCTTCCTTTGATTGTGTCACGAAAATGTTTATCTACTGAATCTGTACTATCGCGATAGCCAAGTGCAGCATTGATCCCACCCTGTGCCGCCCCGGTGTGAGAGCGGGTTGGGAAAATTTTTGAAAGAACAACAACGCTCAAATCATTTCCCTTAGCCGCATTCAGTGCTGCTTGCATGCCAGCACCGCCGGCACCGACGACTACAATATCGTATTGTTTCATTAACTTTTCTGCTCCTTCAGACTCAATATATTCCATCGAACAAATTAACATAAAAGAGCTTCCGTATAAGAAACTCTTTTATGTTTTTCATATTACTGAATGTGTTGAATCATAATCTTTTACTCTATTACCAGAGACCGATAATTTTCCACCATAGGCCGCCAATTATAATCCAAATTATTAAGTGAACAATGGATATAAGAAAACCTATGGACCACCACTTCTTCTGAGTGACATAACCTGCCCCAAATAAGACCGGTGCTGGTCCACCTCCGTAATGAGTAGTGCAATAGAAAACATTACTGAAAAACGCTAAAAGCAGGGCAGCAAGCATTCCGGGTGCTCCTGCGGACAGGGCTACAGCAAGAAAAGCAGAGTACATAGCGCTGATATGCGCAGTTGCACTAGCGAATAGATAATGAGAATAGAAATAAACAAGAGCGAGTACAATCAAGGCTGTTATCCAAGGCAATCCTTTTACGGCCGCAGCCATTATTCTGCTAAACCAGGGAATAAAACCTAACGAACTTAGATATGTCGCCATCATGACTAAGGCTGAGAACCAAATTAAAGTATCCCAGGCTCCCTGTTCTTTCTTTATATCATTCCAGTTTAAACAACCTGATAGCAGCAGAACACTCAGACCGATCAGTCCAGTGGTGGTTGCATCTATTCCTATATTTGTTCCAAAAATCCATAACAATAAAACCAGCACAAATACACCCAACATATACCATTCTTGTTTTTTCAAAGCCCCCATTTCTTTTAATTTCTGATTTGCAAGATCAAATGCTTCAGGCGTTTGTTTTATTTCAGGAGGATATATTTTGTAAATAATCAAAGGAATGATAATTAAAGCGACTAAGCCAGGGAGCAATGCTGCTAAAAACCATCCCATCCATGTTATATTGACATGGATGATACTTTTCGCTAGTGAAACAATTAGAGGATTACCCGCCATTGCCGTTAAAAACATAGCTGAAGTTATTGCACTGCCCTGAAAGGCAACTGTTGTCAAAAAAGAACCCATCTTTCTTTCAGTCCCATCTTCAACCTTGGAACCAAATGTATCGGATAGAGAACGAATAATTGGGAATATTATCCCGCCGGATCTTGCGGTAACACTAGGCATTGCCGGGGCGAGTATAAAATCACTTGCGAGTAAAGAATAAGAAAGTCCCAACGTTTTTTTACCAAATTGGCGCACAAAAACATAAGCAATACGGTTGCCAAGCCCGGTTTTTATAAAGCCTCTTGAAATGAAAAAAGCAGTAACGATCAACCAAATAGTCGGATTGGCAAAACCTGATAAAGCGTCTTCAATAGGCAAGGTCTTCGTTAGTATTGTAGCTGTTATTGCAATGATTGAAACGGCTCCCATCGGAAGTGGCTTAATGATTAATGCGACAATGGTTGCAACGAAAATAGCAAGCAAGTGCCATGCCGTCTCATGTAAGCCATTGGGTGCCGGTATAAACCAAATACCGCATCCAATGACTAATGTAATTAATAACTGGAGGATTTTAACTTCACTTCTTGTGGTATATCCAGCAGAAGACATTGAATGATCCCCTTTCCGAGCGATTATTAAATTACGAATATTTTGACAAATAATAGAATATAATTATTTGTCTGAATGAGCATAAGAACAATCAATGTGTGGTAATATATATTTGTGTATCTATTCTCCACTATGAAGAATAGTAAAATATGGGTTGAGAAAACACTTTTTGCTTATTCATAGAATTAATTGTATTCAATAAGAATTAGCTAATAAAAGTGTTTCCTCAATCATTTTTCTAATTTTGATTTTTAATCAGTGTCAACCTTTATTTTCAGCGTAGGAATGCCACTTTTCGCTTACTCGTTCAACGAATTGGACACATAGACCAATATAATTTTTAGGATGCAGATGCTCTCTCACTTCTTTTTCATTCATTTGAGCCATAATATCCTTGTCTTCAAATGTAACGTCTAGTAATGGTCTCTTTTCTTCAAATGCCTTCATTGAAACTTTATAGACCATTTCATGTGCCACTTGTCGTCCAACGTGTCGCCCAAGAGCAAGCATAAGATTTTCGGATACAATCAAACCTTGAAGTAAATTTAAATTTTTCTCCATATTTTCTTTGTGTATAATTAGTCTTTCTAAAATATTTTGCATTTGCTGTATTTCACCACTGGTCAGTATACAAATTTCCGGAATATATGCCCATTCTGTTGTCCAAAAGGTCATGTCTCTCTCGTGTTCTTGAATCATTCCATCAAAGCCTAGTGATGCATTTCTTTGAACAAGCCTAGTCAGGCCGACTACATATTCGCATATCATCGGATTTCTCTTGTGTGGCATTGTGCTGCTGCCCACTTGGCCCATTTTAAATCCTTCTTCTATTTCACCTATTTCAGATCTTTGCAAATTTATTATCTCATTTGCTATTTTTCCGACAGTCCCGGATATCATTGCAATAATGCTGGAAAATTCCGCAAAACCGTCTCTTTGTACATGCCATGTAATGGTTGGTTGGTCAAGTCCTAAATTTTCACAGTAAAGTTTTTGCACATCCAGTCCATGTTCCCCTATTGAAGCAAGCGTACCTGCTGCACCGCTGAATGATCCAACCAGATAACGTTTTTCCCCTTCTTTTAGTCTCTCAATATGCTTACCAATCTCATCTGCCCAAACCGCGATTTTATAACCTAAGGTTACAGGTAAGGCATGTTGCCCATGTGTTCTTCCAGGCATAATCGTTTCTTTATGTTCCTGAGAAAGTCTGAGTAGCGTTCTTAAAAATTTATATAATTGGTTCAAAAGAATTTGCTGTGCTTCTTTCATTTGAAGAACGACTGCACTATCCATAATATCCTGAGTCGTCGCGCCCCAATGAATATATCCTCCCGCTTCACCGCCAACTACTTTTGTAAATTCTCTAATTTGAGTGATTAATGGATGAGTCGTATCAACAATACCTTCACGAATTGTCTTCATTTCCAAATTTCTATAATCAGCTTTTTTGGCAATCTCTTCTGCCGCAGCTTTTGGAATAACACCAATATCTCCTTCAGCTTTTCCCAACGCTACCCAACAATCCAACCATTTTTGTAAGAGTGATTCATCGGAAAATACTTTTCTCATTTCTTCCGATACATAAATACCCCTGTACAATTCTGAGTCAATAACATTTGAAGCCATTTAAACCCCTCCAGTAAATCGTTTGTTTAATCATATAGCTTAAATATAACGCAAACGTTTGCTTATTTATTGTATATTTAAATCGCTTTCGTTGCAATAATACTCTATATTTATTTTTTGAATTATTTATGAAAAAATTTATGTGGCACAAGGCTAACAAGATTTGTACCTAAATAGAAACGAAATTAATAACTGTCTATATCTTATAAGGCAAACGTTTTACTTTATCGTTCTCAAGCATTATAAGTTTACAAAGGCCTATTTAGTAGAAATGCAAAAATTCGGAAATTTATACACATATATTTTTAGGCATCTTGATTTGTCAAACTAAATGTACACCTAGCCAAAAAAGCCTAAAATGGAGTTTTTCAGCCCAAACATTTGTGATCGTCGATTCATCGACGAGACACATGACATCTGAATCAGTAAACTGCTTTAAGTCTTGACCTTAAGGGAAATATTCTCGCAAAAGTCCATTGATGTTTTCACTACTTCCGCTTTGCCACGGTGACGCAATTTGTGTGCAAAGCCGAGCTGCTAGCTCTCTTCATCCAAACGATGTTACTCAATCCCTCGATAAATGGTCGCATAGCTGATCTGCCACCTGCTATGATCCGATTTTAAACGCGCATCAAGATGGATCAATAGCTGGTGACGGTGACACCGTTCTCGACTTAGCGAACCCTACTTCAGCTCTCGCAGGTGAGTACTTTCCGGTTCCAGGTGTTGCACTTAAAGTACAAATTCAAAATCAAAAAATATATTTTTACGATTTGGAAAACACATTAAATCTTTCAACATGCAAATAATCATTTGATTCCTATATTTTAGCTACGCTTTCCCGAGAAATAATAGAGCCCCCAGGAACAATAATTCCCTTTCCAGTATCCTTTTTTCTTAACATTGCTATTAATTTTCCAATTGCTTGGTCTCCCATTTCTTCTAGAGGCATTTTAACTGTAGTCAAAGGAGGATTCAATGTATCTGCAAAAAAAACATCATGATATCCAACTAAAGATATATCCTTTGGAATGGACAAACCCGACTCACGTATAGCTTTCATAGCTCCTAATGATATTAAAATACTTGCTGCAAAGACGGCTGTCGGACGCTGAGATAGCAGTAAAAGTTTTTTCATAGCGGCGTAGCCGCCTTCTATAGAATAGTCACTCTCTTGAACATATTCAGAGTTAAATTCAATGTTACATTCCTTTATAGCCTTTCTATATCCTTGGAGCCGTTCTATACCTGTGGTAGTATATAATGGTCCAGATATATGTGCTATTCGTTTATGACCGTATTCCGCTAAATATTTGACGCCCAACATTGCTCCATATAAATCGTCTACTATTACAAAATTGTTCATGTTAGGGACTTTACGATTAATGAGTACTAATGGTATTTTTTTATTAACTAGGTCTAGAATATATGAATCCTCTAAACATGAATTTGAGATCAACAGACCATCATATGACTTGTCGATAAAAGAAGAAATGGTTTTTGACTGATTCTGTCCGGGACCGCAAACAAGAAGATTATAGCCCTCCTTTGATGCACGTATTTCTGCACCATGAATAATACTCGCGATAACAGGATTATAAAAATCAGATATAACTAACCCTAAAGTTTTTGTTTCTCCTTTTTTTAAATTTCTTGCTGCGACATTAGGATGATAATTCAATTCTTTAGCTGCCTTTAAAATACGGGCCCGTGTATCTGATCTTATTTTCAAATCAGGGTCATTGTTGATCGTCCTTGAAACAGTGGAAGGATGAACGCCCGTTAATTTTGCTATTTTTTTTAACGTTACCATGTGATAAACGCTCCATCCTATCAGCATTAGATTTCTTACCTAATTATTGTTAAATGTCCTATTATATGCTTCTAAACAGGTACAAACTTCTTTAAAGAACGTGCAATTATTTTAATTTTATCATCTTTAGAATAGCTTTGCATCGTCTCTGCAAGGATTGGGTCATAGCAGTCAATGATAATTGTACGAATTATAAAATCCAAATAGGATTGGCACGGCAAGTACGATTGTGTACAGTGTGATTGAAACGGCCAAATGAAACGGGCTTCGCCCTTTTCATTACCTATCCTATCTCTTTGAACAACTTCTAAACCTCGGCAGAGTCACAGAAGAAGCTGTGAATTCATTTCTTCCATGGTCTGAAACGATTCCATGAATACTGACTATTCACAAAAGCATAAATAATATAAGCGTCAGCCCTCACTTTTTTCAAGGTGGGGGCTGACGCTTATCTCTTAGGGAGCAGCACACAATATCCTGGTAAAAATTGAGTATCTTCGATTGCCACGTATCCACTCTTCATTTCTGCTAAAACCATGGGATTCGTTCCTTTTTTAGCTGATTGAATCCTGTTTTCTCTCCAGGTTCATATTTATAACCCCCAATTTTTTTCTTATAACTCCACTGCTTTAAAAGTTTGATATTTCACAATACCCATTTACCGTTTACTTTAAACCATTTTACACCATAACCTGAGCGCTCTTATAGCTAATGATTTAAAAATCAGTAGCACTGTCTTTATGATTATTGAAATGAACAGGAGTGTTTACCCATCTATAAATAGACGTCAAATAACCGCCATCTACTGTGCAGATGACGGTTATTTTTATGGGTAAATACCGTCGGCCAAACCGACTAGACCACTTCGACGGTGAAAGTCGATATCTTAAATTTTCCTCTAAATATTACAGCATTTTTAGACATGCTGCGCAAAATATTTTTTTGAGAAAAACTTTCACGGACTCATTTGATCCTTCGGCTGCTTTTCCAGTTTACTGCTGTGAATAAAATAGAATATTGTTAACTCTGTTCTATTCTACATTCATTTGGATTTTCCTTAACAATTGCTTACAGGGGGTTGCCTTAGAAAATGTCCGTTACATCTAATGCAGCTTGACTGTCAGATGCGACTTTACCAACGAACGTTTTTTTCTCACCTGAAAATTAACAAAGAAATTATGCTCATTTTCTAAGCCAGATTATAAACTCGGGAAAGACCCTACCTTGTCAACTTTAAAACACCATTCTGTGATCATACCTTTCCATTACTGCGCAACCGTTTATTGAGGTTTGATCTGAACATCCGACAGCCCTCGATAACTCTAGCACCAATCGGATCTGGGTTATCTTTGAAGTTCACGAATTCCATTGTCATCTGATTGATCTTCTCGCCGGTCGTCTTGTTTGTGATGCGTACTTTGTAGCGAATTGCAGCCCAGTCGCCCACGATAAGCATGTTGTAAGATTCACCCAGCTCCATGTCAAAAACCTCGAACAGGTTTCCCATGGCGTCTTTATACTGCTGGAGAGTCCATTTTGGACCATAGACATTGTAATGGGCATCCGGCTCGTACAGAGTGTTACACCATTTTAGCCATGCGTCATAACCACCGTTCCAGTTTTTAAAACCATTCTGTAAACGATCCCTGATTGCTTCTTCAAAATTCTTGTCCATTTCAGATTCATCCTTTCCAGTTGGTCGTGCCTGGCAAGCCGGGTTGATGTTTTTACCCTTTGCTTTGGTAGAAAGACAACGATCAGAGTTCAGTTTCCCGTCGGCAGAGACACTCCGGCCTCTTTGAGCGTTCGGGCAAGCGCCTTCATATAGAGATTGGCATTATCACTAAAAGGACCATGCACGCCGATTGCCACATCAAGGAAAGCGTTGAAGTCTTCATTGTCCATGTTTAATACAAAAATTAGCATCTCAATCAAAAACGCCCTTTCTTTTATAAATTGTCCCCTGAAGTTGGCCAATCAAAATCCAATTTCAGGGGACTTTACTATAACCGAGTATTCAATTGATTTTTAAGATGAAGGTCATCCATCAGCATCTTGGTGTGATATGTCAGTTTTTAAAGAATTCTGCGGCTTTAGCTTGAAAATTTTGTCTGAACCCTTTTGTAATCATTCTCTATAGGAGGAGTCCCAAATCTTTTTAAAGCTTTTACAATAACTTGATTTCTCGTCGGCTTGCTTGGCTGCATGCAGCAATTGCTCCTTTAGAACCGTTTAGTTGATCTAACGCAATGCAGGCTCCAAGTTCTACTGCAACGTTTTGCCAAATCCGGTTAACCTACACCAAAAGGAACAGAGACAAAAAGAACCTCTGCCATGATCAGGTCATTCTTGCTGTTGAGACCGTTGTGTGTAATGGACACCTGTGTATTGAAGCAGTTTCGTCTGCAAGACATAATCACGAATAATAAAACTCTACAGAACACTCAGGTTTGACAGACCCATGTTGTGCACCGCCATCACGACGGTGTACGGCGTATCCCGAAATGTCTCGAAAATCAGTGAAAAGTCCTTTGTGTCTTCCAGGCAATGATAGGAGCCGGACCCGACAAAAATATAGGAGTTATCCATTCTCTTTCACTCTTCTTCCGATAAAAAGTATTCAGAAGTGTCCACAAAATTCAAAGATTCTTTGTGTGGTAGTTCAGTCCCAGGAAATGCCTTGGCATTTTAATGGAATAAAGTTCTTCCAGCTCGCAAGCCAGCAGCGTGTATTTCGAATCAAGCCGCGCGATCGCTGCATTTCCTTTTTCTGAACCTCTGAACCGTCGACACCCTTCATAAAATCCCTTCACAGCGATATTAATAAATAATACGTTTGCCATTACTTCTTCTCCTTATGATTTTGTTTTATGTGCGATTGAACTATAGATACTCAATAAACGGAAAAAGTATCTTTATATTAAAAAAGTCCTACGCATGCTCAAAATCATGGGATGGACATGTGCAGGACGCTTTTCAAAAGAAGCGTCTTCTAAATTAATCATTCTGCGGCTTTTACTGTTTCATTTAGACAACTTTTTTTCGGTACAGTTTTATTTACGTCTGGGAAAATCAAAACCGCCATGCCTGTGACGGCCTCCGAAAGGAAAATCCTTTCTTTCCGAACCGTCAAAAGAGCTTTCATCGAAAAATCGCGGATCATTGCTGCCCATCGCTCCCCAGCCAAAATCTTTTGTAAAATCGTCCAGTTCGCCTTCTTTTGCAAAAGATTTCTCCAGGTTTTTCGTCAACTTGATCAGCAGAGCAAGAAGCTGTTGTTTTTCTTCGCTGGTCAGACCGGGGAACCATTCATCATAAGTTTGCTGTTGGTTTTTTATAATATTTTGAGCGGTTTCACGGCCTTTTTCTGTCAGGTAGATCTCAATGATACGCCTGTCCTGCTCAGCACCGCGTCGTTCAGCAAAACCGCCATTTTCCAGTTTGGTCACCAGTTCACCGATGGACGCGGGACGGATCTGAAGGGCCGTGCCCAGTTCCTCAACCGCTGTCAAAGGCTCAACACCATTTTTTTCTGTCTTTTCCCGTTTTTATTTTGCATCTCCGTTGGTAGGAGATTCATCTGTAATGTCGCAGCTCTGCGCAAAAATTGAATGCAGGCGAAAACGAAGATTCAGCGTCAGACAGATCTACCTCTACCTAATAAGAGTTACAAACGATTGGTCTGCCGCCATGTTCTGTATTCTCGTTCACTTATGGGAACCTATCCACCCCCGGATATTTATAAAGATTATTAACAGTACTATCATTTTATCATTTATAATAGTGAAAAGTATTATGATAAATTTAAGGTTAAAACGGAAGGTGATGTCACTTTGGATTTGGAATTTATTCTCCGCTTGGGTGTTGCTGGTATTCTCGGAGCACTTATCGGAATTGACAGGGAAATCCGCTCAAAAGATGCTGGCATCCGGACACATTTTCTTGTTTCGCTTGGAAGTGCATTAATTATGGTCGTTTCCCAATATGGCTTTCAATATATTATTCATGAAAAAGATGTCGTCCTTGATCCAAGCCGTGTTGCTGCCCAGGTAGTTAGCGGTATCGGCTTTATCGGCGCCGGAACGATTATTGTTCAGAAAAAATTTGTCCATGGTCTAACAACGGCTGCAGGCATCTGGACGACTGCCGGTATCGGATTGACCATTGGCGCAGGTATGTACTGGGTCGGGATTGGAGCAACAGTTCTGACGCTCATCGGGCTGGAACTATCGAACATTTTTTTCAAATCACTGAGAAGCAATGCCATCTATTTTAAAATTTTGTCAAAAAGCAAAGAGCCACTGAATCAAGTGTTGACTTTGTTTGATCAAGACACGATTTTAAACTATGCCGTGAAGGAAAAAAGCAGAGATAAAGATGAAAATGTCATCTACGAAGCCACTCTAATCGTTAAAATAAAACATAAAAAGAACATTGCAAACACAAGGATTATCCAAATTCAGAATATAGACGATATTATACTAGAAAATGTAGAATAGGTGCCGACAATCAAATTGGCTTCCCGGGCGAAATCCTCGACAGTTTAAAGCAACAGGCGGAACAGCCATTTTAAGCAATGGTTTGCCCCGCCTGTTGCCCTCACTTAGCCCCTCGTACTATGCAGGGAAAAATATCACCATCGGCAAGCTCAAGAGTGGAAGTATCCAGCGGTAACGGTTTTAGCAACAGAACTCTTTTATCTAGATACATCATTGCCAGAGAAGACAGAGATAGCTTCCCGGCATGAATCGCACATCTAACAACTGTAAAGCCGCAATTTTCGACGCAAAGATGCTGAAAGCACACGAGGTTACTGTGTAGCTAACGTCGAAATTTCCTGATTCGTGAGGTGGCGTTTAAAGAATAGTGAATAATACTTTTGCATATCCGTTTTGAAGGCCTTCTGCCAATCTGCGTCATCGGGACAGCAATCCAGGGGCATTTATTCACCCAGCGTCCAATTTTTCCGAGTACGGTCAGTGAATCCATGGACGCCGAATCCACCGAGGACAAATCCAGTTGAAAGCGAAGGGCGATGGAGCGAAGACACGCCACCCAGTAATCAATCAAAGCAAAAAACCAACGGTTCCACCAAACAAAGTAGCGTTATCCGCCGCGATATCATTCTCACTGGAAGACGAATGGCTTTTTCAAAATAACGGGCTTCATAACGTTTATAAGGTAGAAAAAAAATCAGGAAGTTCATGGTGAATCTAATGACAGTCCACACACTGAAGACGCCGAATCCGTAGGGCGGTCTTTTCTTCCCCTGTGTCTCTTATGTATTTTCTCAACCGGCTCCCGATGACTTCGAGTTTTCCTCCACAACATGGACAAGGGACCTTTCCATACATGAATTATTGCATTACATATCCACGAAACTTTAAAGATGTTTCTAAAAAAACGTTTTAAAAATAAAAGATAAATAAATTACAGATTATGTATGCCTAGTCAAGAGAAAGATTTTTTTCCTGTGCAATGACAATTAATTATTAGCCCATAATAAGAATTATATAAAAGAAGACAGTGAATCAAAGATAAAAAGGTTTTTAACAAGGATCCCCTTTCTTTGATCCATTTACATATAAAAGAATCGTAATAAGTCCAATATGCATTTTAGTCAGGCTATTGAGAAACATCACCAATTAACTACTAATGAGGTTTCATTAAAAGAACATAAATCAATTTAAATGAATATCTTCCTTATTTGTAATTTTTAAATTAGTAGCACATTATACGTAATTAATGAAATAAAGTAGAGTATTTACCCATTTTATATATAGGTATCAAATAACCGCCATCCGCTGTACAGGTGACGGTTATTTATGGATAAATACCGCTGAACCGACAAACCAAGCAAACTGATTAGGTCATTCCGACAGTGGGAGTCGAATTTAAAGGGGTGAGCGCTTATTTATCAATGGTTTCAGGCCATTTCGCCCCCCCTCCATCTACCCCTCAAAAGAGAAATTGCTTGAGAACTTAATAATCCTTAGCCTCAGGTGGTATGAATGACAAAGTCCCTCCGCGCCCCGTACTGAAATTAAGATAAAGTAAATTATTAATTGAACAGTCATTAAAAGACGACTACTTAGAGTGTACCTAAATTGAAAAAGTAAAATCATTCTACAGGTTGGCAAAAAAATATGGATTGAGGAAGATTGAATTAGAAAGGATTGCGCAAATGCCTGATGAATTTTAGTATGATGTGATTCACTTAGAAACTCGATTATTACGGATAAAAATGGCCGACTCGCGATGAGCCGGCCATTTTTATTAAAAAGTTTTTGATCCGATTCAAGCAAACAGCAGTACAGAAAGATAAACACCCATCAAGGTGATCACCAGAACAGGCAGGGTAATAACAACACCGATTTTAAAATACTGCCCCCACCTGATTTTGACGCCCTTTTCGGACAGTACATGCAGCCACAAAAGTGTCGCTAGCGAGCCGATCGGGGTCATCTTTGGACCGAGGTCGGCGCCGACCACGTTCGCATATACCAGTGCCCGGCGCATCAGACCCGTCATCGGAGTGGCATCGATCGAGAGGGCATTAATCATCACCGTCGGCATATTGTTCATCAGAGCTGAAAGAACAGCAGAAACAAAGCCCATCATCAGCGTTCCGGCGAAGAGTCCGCCTTTTGTCCCTTCCTCAATCACATAGGCAAGCAACTGGATAATTCCCGCATTTCTTAGGCCATAAACCACCACGTACATGCCCAAAGAAAAGAAGACGATTGCCCATGGGGCGCTCTTCAGGATGGCTGTCGTCTGGATAGCCGGGCTCCGGCTGCCAAGGACAAGAAAGATAAAGGCGATCGTAAGCGCGATAAAGGATACCGGAATTTTAAACAGACTGCTGACAAAATACCCGGCAACCAGGATGATCAGGACGAACCAGGAGAGATGAAACATACGGATATCTTTCAATGCGAAAGCAGGATTTTTCAGATCAGACATTGCGTATTGATGCGGCCAGTCCTTTCGAAAATAGAGATACAGAACCGTGACACTGGCAATCAGTGAAAAAACGGTGGGCAGGAACATGTTCAAGGCGTAACGGCTGAACGTGATCCCGAAGAAATCAGCCGAGACAATATTCACCAGGTTACTGACAACGAGCGGAAGCGACGTCGTATCGGCGATGAAGCCGCAGGCAATGACGAAAGGAAAAACGTGTCGTTCGTCGAATTTCAGCGCCCGGACCATGGCCAGAACAATGGGGGTCAGAATCAATGCTCCGCCATCGTTGGCAAACAGGGCAGAGATGAAAGCGCCCAATATAGAAATAAAGATAAACATGCGAATACCGTGGCCTTTGGCTAATCGCGCCATATGTAAGGCGGCCCATTCAAAAAAGCCGATGCGGTCGAGAATTAATGAAATAATGATGATCGCCACAAAAGACAGAGTCGCGTTCCAAATGATCCCGGCCACGGTCCAGACGTCATTCAGGTGAACGACCCCAACCAGTAAAGCAAGCACGGCACCGCCGCAGGCCGACCAGCCGATCGACAGATTTCTCGGCTGCCAGATCACCAGCGTCAGTGTCAGTAAAAAGACAATGATTGCAAAAACCGCAGACATGCCACTTCCCCTTTTCTACTTATTAAAAAAGTCAAAAATAAAGTGGAGCCAGAATAGAGCGTATTCTAGCTCCAACCCGTTTATTCAAGCATGGTTTACTTGTTGCTTAACAGCAGCCGGAAGAGCCACAGCCGCAGGAGCCTCCGTCAATGACCAGTCTTCCCTCATTGACACTGATCGTCAGAGCATTCGTCTGTTGCTGCGCCTGTTCATCCATGATCACGGGAACACCATTAATGACCGTCGTTTGCTCATTTGATTTCTTTGCATCCAGGCCAAAATTCAGCGACACGCCGCAACAGCCCGGTTCGGTAAAAACACGCAGACAATCGCAATTGTAATCCTTCATGCTTTGATTTAACATCTGTTTCGCTTCATCCGTTACTTTCAACATTTTTCTCTTCTCCTTTTTATAGTCTTAAGATTGTTTCAATTCCTGCACATTCAGTCCCTTTTCCAACCAGGGAACGACAACAAAACGGTGTCCTGAATCTTCCGCGATGCGCTTGAACCAGTCCGCTTCTGCTGTTGCCCGTGCTTTCAGTAAGGGATCTTCCGTTTCTGTCATCATTAAGCTCTGATTGATGACCCACCAGGTCGGCGTAATACCGGCACGCGCCAGGTCTTTAGCCAGCCGTTCAGATTCAAACACCGGTGTGGTTTCTGCCAGTGTAACAATGACGACCGCTGTTTCACTGGTATCCTTTAATCGGGGTAACAGACGCTGCACGGAGACAGGGACTTCACCTGCCGAATGAGCAATTTCCCGATGATAAGCCTCTGTGGCATCGAGAAGCAGCAAAGTATGGCCGGATGGGGCCGTATCAATCACAACGATTTCATCATCTGCTTTTTCAACCACATCGGCGAATGCCCGGAAAACCGCGATTTCTTCCGTGCAGGGCGAACGAAGATCTTCTTCCAGATAAGCGAGCCCCTCCTCGTCCAACTGATCTTTCGAGCGATCCAGCACACTTTTTCGATAGTCCTGAACCTCTTTTTTCGGATCAATCCGGCTGACCGTAATCTGTTCATTTTCAAACGAAATAGGATCAAAATGGCCGGCCGGATCGGTTGTTGTCAGATGGACCCGGTTCCCCCGTGCGGCCAGTTCCATAGCAATCTTTCGAGCGACTGTTGTTTTACCAACACCGCCTTTTCCCATCGTAAAGATGATCCGTTGCTTTTTTCTGGCTAGGTCATCAATCAACATTGGGAGTTCAGGGTAACGGGCCCGCTCTTTCTGATGCGTCACCCCTTCATCAGGACAGGATGGTTCCGAGAAAAGTCTGCGGAGGTTCGCAATTCCCGTCATATTGAAGGGGGCGAGAAAAATATCAAAGGACGGAATATTTTGCAGTGCATCCGGGAGATCGGCCAATGCCTGATTCTCGCGTTCAATAAAGGCCTGGGTCAAGGCGTCTTCAACATTCGTCTGTTTCATTCGTCCATTGATCAACAGGTATTGATTCTTCATGCCAATTTTCTTTAGTTCATCAGCTGCCCGGGCAGCCTCCTTGATCGCAGATGTTTCAGGCCGTGTCACCAGCAGCAACAGGGTTCTTGACGGATCCGAAAGGGCCTGAACCGTTTCCAGGTACTGCTTTTTCTTGTCGTTTAACCCAGCAAGAGGACCGAGACAAGAGGCCCCGTGAGTATTCTCGCTGAGAAATCCGCTCCACGCGGTGGGCAGCTGTAAGAGTCGCAACGTATGTCCTGTCGGCGCCGTGTCAAAAATGATGTGGTCAAAAGTTTGGACCATAGATGGATCCGTCAGCATTGAAGAGAAAGCATCAAAAGCCGCAATCTCCACCGTACAACTTCCCGAAAGCTGTTCTTCCATCTGCTTCACGGCCACTTCAGGTAACCGTCCACGATAGGGACCGATGACCCTTTCTCTATAATTGTCGGCCGCTTCTTCCGGATCGAGGTTAGAAACATAAAGACCGGGAACCTCAGAGATTTCCTTAGATGACATCGTTAATGGGACATTAAAAACATCCTGCAGGTTAGAGGCCGGATCGGTACTGATCAGCAGAACCTTCTTTCCCATATCTGCTAAGGCAACAGCCGTCGCACAGGCGGTCGAGGTTTTCCCGACCCCGCCTTTGCCGGTAAAGAACAAAAAGGGTGTCAAATCCATGGATTGAGGATGCAACAAGCGAGACATATCGATCTCCTTCTTTCGCTTACTGGTTAATCACGTTAAGCTTAATCTGGAACTGTTGCTTTTTACTGATTTCATCGACGGATACGGCCGTCCAGCCGGCCAGTTCCTGATTACTTGGATAGCTCCCCTTCTTAACCACTTTTCCATCGCCAACCGTCACCGGAAGGACATCCATGCCTTCAGATGTTAATAGATCCTGGATAGACTGATTGTTGGCAAAAGCGTCCGGATGACTGGTTAAGTTAAAACGTGAAATGTCCACGTTCTGTTTTCTTAAATTGTGCACCGCCCCGGTTATTCTAATTAATTCCGGATCAATGCCGGGTCCGCAGACTCCGGTCGAACAGCACATCGCCGGCTCAAAAATCTGGATCGTCTTCATCTCGACTCATCTCCCTTTAATGATTTAGTGATTGTTCATCCTCCGCAAACTGCTGAATCCGCTTTTCAATGCCATCCCGGACGCGCTGGAACACAGCCCATTTTTCAGCCTCCGTGCCCTGTGCCTTTGCCGGATCATCGAATCCCCAGTGTTCGCGTCTCACCTGGGGAGGCGTCATCGGGCACCGTTCTTCAGCATCGCCGCATAAAGTGACGACCAGATAAGCCTGATTGAGCAGATCTCTGTCGATCCGTTTGGATTTCTGCTGCGAGATATCAATACCCGCTTCTTTCATTGCCTCCACAGCATTTGGATTGAGTCCGTGCGCCTCAATGCCGGCCGAACGGACATCAAATGCTTCGCCCAGATATTTTTTCCCGAACCCTTCGGCCATCTGACTGCGGCAGGAATTGCCCGTGCAGAGAAAGTAAATGATTTTTTTTGTCATATTCCCAATTCCTCCCGGATCTTTTTTTTGCTCACTATTCGATTTCTTGCCGTATATACGAATCAGCAACACTCCGGATTCAGGCACCCCCCCACATTCCGGTCGGGCAGGGATTGAATGATCACAGACACATATCCGGGAAGCTGTTCATTCAGACTGTAATAGACCCAGGTTCCCTGTTTGCGTTCGCGAATGATACCGGCAAGGCGCAGCTTCTTAAGGTGCTGACTCATGGCCGGCTGAGAGACGTTTAATAGGTCGACGAGTTCACAGACGCATAATTCTTGATGCTTCAGATAAGAAAGAATCGTCAGTCGTGTTTTATCGCCCAGAAGCTTTAAAAGGGAAGACATCTCGGTCACATCTTCAATGACGGCATCCAATATATTCACCCCCAACTATATTTCAATATCTTTATATTAAAATACACTTATATATTTTGCAACTAACTTTATCTAAGGCCTTATTATCAGAGCTGTTTTTTTTTTCAATCACATGAACAAGCAGCTGGATCATTCCTGCATTTCTCCAATATACATGCCCAAAGAAAAAGAGACAGGCGCCCATGGCGTGTGCTTCAGGGGAGAATTTTTAGATTGCCACTCCCTACCAAAAACATGGATTAGGGTTTAACGGCCTGAATAGTCGACGATACAATATACTTTTCAATATCTGTTCCCGGGCTCCATTCTTTAATGAATTTTTTGGATTCGTCTTTGGGGCTGATCTCAATTTGTGTAAACCCATTTTGTTCCAGCATGTTCTGGAGATCAGTTATCGAAGAAGCTCCTGACATGCAGCCTGAGTAGGAAACGTCTAAGTCATTCTTTATTTCGGCAGGCAATTCAGCCGTGAGCACAACATCCGAAATTGCAAGCCGTCCGCCTTTTCTTAGTACACGAAAAGCCTCTTTAAATACTTGGGGTTTATCCGGTGAAAGATTAATCACGCAATTCGACAGGATGACATCAACGGACTGATCGGCAACAGGCAAATGTTCAATTTCTCCCAAACGAAAATCAGTATTCGTGATTGATCCCTTAACAGCATTCTGCCGAGCCCTGCTGATCATTTCCGGAGTCATATCCACTCCTATAACCTGACCGGTTTCACCTACCTGACGAGCAGCAAGAAAGCAGTCAAATCCTCCGCCACTTCCCAGATCAAGGACACTTTCACCAGGTTTTAATGAGGCAATAGCCTGTGGATTGCCACAGCCCAAGCCTAAATTAGCTCCTTCAGGTACCGCATTTAATTCTTCAGGAGAGTAGCCAAGCTGTTCAGATACATTGTTACGGTCAACCTGAGTATTACAGCACGCCGCTTCAGAGGAACAGCCACAAGATGGGGCGGAAACATCCTGAATAGCGATCTTTTTATATCGGCTCCGAACGTTTTGCCTGATTTGGTCATTAGATAGTGCCATATTTTCCAACTCCCTTTTATTTAGTCCATTGTTCTCCAAAACCTTTAGCCATCTGACTTAAGAATTTCCGAGGCAGAGATAGTAAATGATTCTTTTGTCAGGTTCACGATTCTTTTTAAGTATTGATTTCCTGGTTGAAATAACGTTTTATAAGTCACGACACACAGCTTAGGCAGAAAAGAACAGTCAGTCGTATCCTCATCGCCCAGAAGCTTTAGCTTAGAAAGAAAACATTTCGGACACGTCTTCAATAACAGCGGCCATATATTCGCCTTCTTTTATATATCGATATTTTTATATTAAAACACGCTTATATATTTTGCAACTAACTTGAACTTATTATTGAAGTTGTTAATACCTCTATCCGATTTCCCCTGCGCATTTGTTCTACTACAGGGACAATCACATAAAAATGCCGATAACAAAGGAGCTGAAGCAATTATCCAAATACAAGTTGTTATACGCCGGTGTGGGGTCGAATATATCAGATATATACCTATTTTATAGAGCTTTTAACATACCTTGTACAAAATTTGTGTAAAATACTAAGTAGAAAAAATAGATCAAAAGCATTACCTCCCTACGACCTATAATTATTCCACGAGAATGATACTGATTCCCTGAAGGGACAGACAATTCAATATATCTTTAATAAAGATTCATAAACATCAGAGGGGAATTGTTGTCGTTTCATTTTTTCTTAACTCAATTCCATCTTACAAGCAGTTGGATTTTCCTTAACAACTGCTTGCAGGGTCGGCTGCCATAGAGAATGCCCGGTACTCCATTCAATATAATGCACTTTGACTGTCAGCAGCGGCTTCAGCCAACAGATGTTTTTCTTTTCCCGAAAATTAACAAAGAGGGTATGCTCGTCTTTCAGGCGAGCAGCCCGTTCTGCAAAAAGCTGCCACTCCTCTGCAGGCAACTTTCCAAGTCAGCAGTGACCAATATAGACAAGTTGATCTTTCGTGTTATAAGGCCCCAGCAGAATTGAATGGACGTTGCTCTCCCCGTAGGAGAGGCCACCCACAATAGCAACGACATCTTTATAGTTTTTGATCTTTCGCCAGTTCGCATTTTGATGCCCGATCCAATAGGAACTGTCGATTTTTTTCACGACAATTCCCTCCATGTCCATTGCCGAACCTTATTGAACAGATCATGACTATTGGCATAATTAGGAGTCAGCTGTATATTCTTCTGATGGAGTGAGCATTTTTCTAAGTATGTCCAAACGCCTTTTCCCGTTATAGTAAAGAAGATCAAAGACCCTGTAGTAGACTGGCATGTTCTCCATAGTCAAACTTATTCGATCCGCTTTGCGTATACTATTCCGTTTCATAGATTTCTGAAAAAAATCGAATCGTTTTCACTGACCGCATACCATTATTTCCAAAGCCAAGGTCTTCATTAGTCACACTTTCCATGGCCTGGACAAAAAGTATCTCCATGTATCTGGATAAATTCTGTTATCGATTCAATCGTCTCCTGTTGCGCGACAGCAAAGTTACCTATAATGAGCTAACGGCATAATCAGATAACGTTTTTTAAAGGGTTCAGAGTGAAGGAATGTCATCTCCGGGTTTCTCCAAGTAATACACGGGCACTCTCATTTTACATAAAAAATAGGATGAAGAAAACCAAAGACCAATTTGACGATAAAGTAATAAGAATAAAAGGGTATTTATAGCGTAATGAGTTCGAAATTCTTGCGAAGAAAGGGATATTGTAAGGTTAAAAAAAATAGAAAGGCACATATTTGTTAACTAAAATCATTGATATGTTGACATATATCATCTTCCTTTCTAAAATTAAAAATGTATCTAATTCAATAAGAGCATAGAGAAATATTAAAGAACTCATCGATATGATTGTTTGTTACTGCTCTGGCAACGATCAGCGTCAATCTTTGGCAAATCGTTGCGACCAATGTGTCCATTATCATTCTCTATCTGACCGACACCCCATAGGTATAGCTGACAATATTTTTGGATCAGCTACTCTGAAAATGAGTGAGTTTTAAATTCATGGAGTTGTATTTAAGGCGTTTATGGTTGCCGTGTTTGCTGTTAAGCTGCATGAGCGGATCCGTGCCATCGGTAAAACATCTTTAGATCAGGAAATAGGAAGCTGCCGGGGGGAAATGAAAATCTCATGAATATCACAGAGACTTATAAAAGCTCGGCTGAAAAATGGCCGGAAAAAACGGCGATATATGATCAGAACGGCCGCCTGAATTATCGTGAATGGGACGCAGCTGTTTCGCATGCAGCGGAATGGCTCGAGGGCTGCGAAGATACGGATAACCATCGTGTCGGGTTCTTGCTTGGAAATAACCGATCTTGTCTGATTATGTTCGCAGCAACGGCTAAAATTGGCTGGACAGCTGTTCCTCTTGATCCGCGATGGGCACGTTCAGAATTAGATGCAAAAGTCCGTTTAGCCGGATTAAAACTGATCATCACTGAACCTGCTTGGACGGACAAATGCAGCTTTACATCCGTTCATATCGCAACTGCTATCGAAATTCAGAAAACTGCGATCCGCTCCGCAATGGGATATGAATCAAAGGAAGACGATCAGCCTTTTTTCTTTGGATTTACATCAGGATCTTCGGGCGAACCAAAGGGTTTTGAACGTTCACAGGACTCCTGGGTACATAGTTTTGATTGTAATTGTCGTGATTTGCAATGGACTTCTGATGAACGTATTCTTGTTGCCGGATCGCTTTTCAATACGCACTTTCTCTATGCGGCGGTCTGCGGATTGTATCTTGGCGCTTCTGTTATCCTTCTGCCGGCTTTTTCCGCAGATATATGCCTGAGGTTGATGGAAAAGTTCCTTCCTAGCCAGATTGTGGTTGTTCCAGCTATGCTTGAATCACTGCTTGCTGAAAAAAGGTCCTGGCTCGGTCATTTTCACTGGGTCTGTTCCGGAGCAAAATGTGCAGTCGCTACAAAAATAAACATCGCCAGTCTTTTTCCAAACAGCCTGCTCGATGAATTTTACGGAGCTTCAGAGCTGAGCTTTGTGACGCTATGCCGGCAGGAAGAAAATGCACCTGCCGATTCGGTCGGACGTCCGTTTTTCAATGTTTCAGTGGCCATCCGTGGGAAAATAATTCCTGGATTCAGGACAATCGTCCCGGGGAGATTTATGTCAGGGGGCCGCTTCTCTTTGATCACTATGTGACAGCCTCCGGAAATACAGAACTGCCTCAAATCGAAGGTTGGGTGACAGTCGGTGACATTGGCAGTCTGGATCCGGACGGATACCTGTATATTATCGGGAGAAAAAACGGAATGATCAATTTTGGCGGATTGAATATTTTCCCCGAGGAGATTGAAAATGTGCTGAAGAATTGTCCCGGAGTGGAACACGCGGCGGTGCTGGGCCTGCCGGATTCTCACTGGGGCGAAGTGGTCGTCGCATTTATCCAGATGAAAAGAAGAGTTCACGCGGATAAAAAAAGACTAAAACATGAATGCCTCAGATGCCTGACCCCTTATAAAGTGCCGCGGCTCTGGTTTTTTCCGGAAAAGATGCCTTATACAGCGGGTGGAAAAATTGATAAACAGTTGCTGGGCAGACGACACAAGGAGGCAGCCAATTGGAAGAAGCAGTGATTGTCCGTGCCAAACGAACACCGATATACAAGAAAAACGGGCGCTTCGGCCACTTAGGCGTACATGAATTGCTCTCCCCTTTACTCCGGGCAGTCGGTGGCGACGTGGTTTCTCTGATTGATGATGTGATTATCAGCAATGCGGTCACACCGGGTGGAAACGTAGCCCGGTTGGCAGCACTTCATGCCGGCTTTCCCGAAACCGTGCCGGGAATCACACTTGACAGGCAATGCAGCGGCGGTTTGGATGCTGTCCGCTTTGCTGCCGCGTTGATTGAGAGTGGAATGGGTCATTGCTATATTACCGGAGCTGCAGAAAGTCCCAGCACAGTACTAAGGCCGCGGGCAATGTTCTCAACGCCTGAAATTGGCGATCCCGACATGACTGAGGCTGCAGAGAATGTGGCCCGCCGGTATCGAATCTCAAGGAAAGAACAGGATGCGTATAAGGTCCGATCCTTTGAACGGGCATGGTGCAGCTGGAAACAGGGCTTTTTTAAACGATGCATTGTTCCCGTAACAGGTTGTGCCTCAGATGAAGCTTTTAAAAGAAAAAGACCGATGCAACGTTTAGTTGAGAGAGCCCGACCGCTTAAAGCCGGCGGTACAGTAACGGCAGCAAATAGTAGCGGTATTCATGACGGCGCTGCTGTGTTGCTGATTATGAGCAGGAGTCTGGCCCGGAAATTATCCCTTACGCCGGTACTCACAATCATTTCAGGTAATACTGTCGGTTTTTCACCGCTCCTTCCATCAATCGGTCCGGTAAAAGCTTTGTCGGAACTTATGGATAAGCAGCACATGGTTCCTGCCGATCTGGACCGAATTGAAGTCACCGAAGCCTTCGCCGTTAAAATTGTAGCGGCAATAAAGCTTCTGCATTTGCAGGAAGAGCAGGTGAACTGCCATGGCGGCGCATTAACGATCGGCCACCCTTTCAGTGCGTCAGGGATCATACTTTGCATCCATCTTTTTTATCAGGCACTAGAAGAACATCTTTCATATGTCGCTGCAGCAACAGGAAGTGGCGGCGGTGTCGGAACTTCTCTTCTTTTCCATGGCATATAATGGAGCAGTTCGGCCCTTATATAATTTCGGGAATCTGATGTGAGTTATTAGAACATGAAACACAGGAGGAATTCTACGGATTGAAAAGAAGATAGAATTGAGTCAGCTAAAAACGGAACAAATCCAATGGCTCTTGCAGAAATGAAAAGCGGTTTACGCGGTCATAGGCGATCAGCGCACGGAGAAAAATGGATGACATACTTAGAAGCTGAGCAGGCGAAGCAAAAGGCATTGAAATAAAGCATTTTTAAACATATCGCAAAATTCGCGCAAAAATATATATTTTTTTCAATCTCTCTGATTACTTGTCTCTCAATTTCCTGCAAACGGTCTATTAACTGATACCGTCTATCAGTGGGGTCTCCAACAAAGGCCAACCGCCCAAACCAAGCGTAAATACCGTCCAAGTCTGCATTTCTATCATGGCTCAACTGACGGCCGAACGTATCAAACTGGTATGCAGTGCTGGCTGCAGCGCTGAAAGCGTAATCCCCATGCTGCGTGACAGCCCCGCTTCAATGCGTCGCTGCAGCATGAGTCATTGATTGTCCGTTTAATTAGTAGCACAGTATTCATGACTAATGAAATAAATAGGGGTATTTACCCATTCTTTATGTAAATAAGATACTAAAAAGCGATAAACACTCCTTATCCGTACAATAAAGATGTGTTTATCGCTTAATTAAAAGATACAGTAATTTCTCTAAACTGTATTTGTGGCTTCAACGCAGTAGCGTCGAATTGCGCAACAATTTTTAAGCGTTAGTCTTTACATATTTGATTTATGACAATAAAGTTCTTTCCCGAACAATAAAGTTGTTTACTCCACGGTAAAGTTGTTTCCTGAAAAATCGTTTATTGCACAGTAGAATACTTAAGAAATGGAAATAATTATTATAATTTTTAACAGTTTGGCTTATTAATTCATCCTTCCAATGTAAATCAATCCATTAGAACGGTGACCATTCATAGTTGTATAAACTACTTTCTCATACTCCAAATCTTCAAAAGCATCAATCCACTCTTTGACACGTTCATCATTATGGTGTCTCAAAATAGCCCCTTCTGGCAACTCAAATACTCCATATGTTTTATATTTGTCTTTATATTTTTTATAACGGGTTAAAATTCTCTCGTCATCGTTTAATAAAAAGTCATTAATATAAATAATACCATTGGGTTTTAAGACTCTCTTTATCTCATTTAGAATCGAGTCTTGTTCCTGATCTTTATAAACACAGGTGAGGACAGCAAGTAATAATACAGCATCAATGGAATTATCCTCGAAAGGTAATTTAATAGTCTCCCTTCCAGTAACAAAAAAAGGAGGAAAAAACAAAATGGCTAAAACATCTTTAGTTATTAAGCATAGTAGAGAACAGAAGTATCATGTAAGATCATATACACACTGTGAACGCTGTGGCCGTCCGCATTCGGTACTCAGGAAATTCAAATTATGCAGAATTTGTTTTCGTGAGCTTGCCTACAAAGGACAAATTCCCGGCGTTCGGAAGGCAAGTTGGTAATCATCATCCCTCAATTATTAAGGGACTTTTTATTGCATTGTTATGCAGGACTGCGAATTAATGAACCGCTTTGCAAACCTTAGTTGCTGCTCTACATATCACCTCGTCAAAAAAGTGATTTCTGATACCCGTCCGTGCAGCCACCGGGTTGATCTACAACGTTTCCTTCCATATTACCCCTGCCTCCCCTTCGCATGCTTCGTTCGCCTTATTCGATCGCTCAGCATCTCGTCGTACAAGGGATTTCTCTTTATCAGCTGATTCGCTCCTGCCATCGACAAAACAGACTATTTCATTCATCCATGTATCCCCCTTCATGATCACTTGTCCACTCATATTGTGTATTATCAAGTGAAAGGAGGTGTTCTCTTGGGATACGATGATGGATCTAGTAGCGGCTATAGTGGAACTAGCATGAACTTTGCTCTGATTGTTGTGCTATTCATTCTGTTGATTATTGTCGGCACTGCTTTCGTGTATTAAGAACAAATGCCGTATCCATAGCCATAGGTAACCCCATACGGGCCTCCCCCTCCTACAAAGAGCATCCTGACCCGGATGCTCTTTTGATTTGCTTCTCACCATTTTCTCTCCTTAACCTCTTTCCAATCGTTATGCAACCACGTATTCGATACGGCCTTGCTAGTACAAACGCTTCCTTCTACTTTAATGACTAACTGACCAACTTTACTTATATGTATTAGTCTTTAAATAACTAGTAGCACATTGTTTATGATTAATGAAATAAAGTAGGGGTATTTACCCACATATTTGCTTATGTTAATGACATGGGTAGTATTCTCAAGCATTTTTTTCAGTGTTAAGGAGAATGTATTACGTAAATCACTTTATGCTAATTTGCCCGAAGTGATCGCTTAAGGAAATGCGCGGTGGAAATTGTAAGCTTCCACCGCGCATTTTCGCCATATAATCAGTTATCGCAAAATCCCACAAGAAGGGCAGCCAAAGACGCTAAAGTACCCTGAATATTTGCTACAATTATCAAAAATAATAAACGTAACAAAATACCCGCGATCGCCAGTTGTTTCGCCGTTCTTTCTAGTTTCCGATGCACACCCGTCTTAATTCATGATCGCATAAAAATATCCGTAAAATTTCTCCATGTGGATAGGACCGTTATCCAATTTTTTGAGGGAGCTCGGGCGACTTGTATTATCAGAGTTCTTCCGGTATTTCCAGACTACTCGGGCTGCTCAGCGTCTTCTTCTCAATTCTATCATTTTCTGCTGTACTTGCTCTAGAGTGTGTTTTCAAACTACCAAAGATAAGTAATATCTGGTAATCTTTTCTTTATGAAGAGACGATACGAACTACGCGACGATCCATGGGAACACCTTAAACTTATTATGCCACCTGAACGTAAGCCGCAGGGAGGCCGACCGACGAAAGACAACCGACACATGCTAAATGCCATGCTTTGGGTTGTTCGATCGGGCGCTCCCTGGCGTGATTTACCGGACGATTATGGCCCCTGGCCATCCGTCTTCTATACGCGCTTTCGACGTTGGGAAAAAGCCGGCCTGTTTGACCCCATGCTGGAATGCCTTTCTGCTGATCCTGATGAAGAAAGCGTCATGATTGAGGCCTCTATCATCCGTGTGCACCAGCAGGGTGCGAGCGCGAAAGGGGGCAACACTTTCAGGCAATCAGGCACTCCAGAGGCGGACTGACGTCCAAAATTCACGCGGTGGCTGACGCGCTTGGCCATCCGCTCCTGTATCGGATCACGGCCGGGAACAGCAATGACTGGGTGACGGGCTACGAAATCCTCGACACGCTGGATCTTGAGAACAAGCAGGTCATAGCGGACCGCGGTTACGACACGGATCGCATTTTAACCCTTCTGAAGGATAAACAAGCGCATTCAGTCATCCCTAGCCGCAAGTGCCGTACCGTTCAACGCCCGACGGATGGGTGGCTGTTTAAAGAACGTCACCTGGTGGAAAATCTGTTTAACCAGTTGAAACATAATCGCCGGTTGGCTACGCGCTACGATAAGTTGGTACGCACTTTCACCGCCTTTTTAAAGCTTGCTTCTGCCTTGATTTGGTTAGCCTAGGGTTTGAAAACACACTCTAGGGGGTAGAACATTTGTCCCCAATTCTTCCACTGCACAAACTTCAATTTAGAGTATGCAAAGTTTTACGTTCACCCCTTTGTTAAATAGGAAGGATAGCCCACATGCTAATCCATCCTGTTTTGATACAACCCTTTACTTTACAACATGGGTCGTATACGCATTCTGCCATCAACAAACAAATCAATGGCGGTACCCCCAAGTCATCCATCCGAAACAGTCAGTAACGAAATTCCCAAGTAATTTACATATAGTACCTTCCCATTTGAACAATGTTGGATTTCCCATCAATTATGTTAACCGTTTTAAGAAACGCTTCATCATGGGCTGAACGCGTACACCACCATCAACAAATAACTCGACGGCATTAATACCGAGATTATCGAGTAAAAAGAGTATCGTCTGTGCTACACCCTCTGTATGGGTGATTCGTTGTGTAGGTGTCTTTGCAACAGCCTTCTCTATGAAGTCCGGCGAGTTTTCCCATGCAGGCGTGTCGCCAACCAAACCAGGGTGGACAGAATTTACTCGAAAACGTGCGTTTTTCAGACATCAGCTTGAAATTGATAGCGATCAGCCGTTGCGGGAGGTCTCTGGCTTAAGTCATGCCCAGAATGCCCAAGGGCTGGTCGGTCATGATGATCCCAGTGGCCCGTCAGAACGTCTGCGACGACGAGAGGTTCTTCACGCTCTACTAAGCGATGCGTGACGTCCAGGCCGGGATCAACGAGGGCGTCGAACAGCCCGCCCTCCTGGCGCTCCTCCCGCCGGTCACCGGCGCCCACGTGGTCGATCTTCACTTTGCGTGACCTCGACACGGGCGTTTCGCCGGGTGGCGGGCACCTCACAGGGGACGCTCCGGCCGTTGCCGGCGACGGACCTAGCGCTCGTCCGGGAGCCTAAGCGCGTCGGGGTTGAGCCTCTCCAGCATGCGAGTCATGATCTCGCGCGCGGTTGCCTGCTGTCCGGGGTCGAGAGCGGCGAGTATGTCGTCGGTGACACAGCTGACGATCTCATCGGCGCGCGATGCCTCTTGCCTACCGCCGGGGGTCAGGCTGAGGCGCTTGATACGCTTGTCCGTCGTGGACGGGGCCGCCTGGACCAGGCCGCTTGAGATGAGGCCCTTGATGGCCGTCCCTATCGACTGGGGCGTTATCTTGGTGCGGCGCGCGATGTCAGCCACGGTGAGGTCCGGGCTGAGGCGGAGAATGATCAGCGCCAGGCTCTGTGCGCCGGACAGGCCCAGTCGGCGTACGTCGCGCTCCACGCGCGCTGCTACCGCCTGCGCAAGCTGCCATGCGAGGTAGGCGATCTGCTCGGTCGGGTTCTGTGTCATGAAACATTCCTCCAAAGATAACTTGCAAGTTTTATTCTAATTATGCTACAATGAGCCCGTCAGGTCAACTGGCCCGCACCAACCATCTCAGGAAAAGGAAGGTCATGCAGATCATGCAGAACAAAATCGCTCTGGAAGAGCACTACGAGATGTTCGTCGATACCACGGTAATGAACCTCCTGGCGGAAAGCGAGGGCTTCGACCCGGATTACCTCGCGGATGTCACACGCAGGGCGCAGGACATCGACATGCGGGTGGAGGAGATGGACCGCAACGGCATCGGCACGATGATCCTGTCGCCGTCGCCACCCGGTCCTGAAATGGTCACCGACGCCGGCCGGTCCGTGGATCTGGCCCGCAGGATGAACGACCACGCCGCGAACCTCGTCGCCAAGTACCCGGCCCGGCTGCGGGCGTTCGCCGCCGTCCCGCTACAGGATCCGGAGAAGGGCGCTGACGAACTCGAACGGGCTGTCCGGGACCTGGGCTTCGTCGGTGCCCTGATTAACGGCTTCAGCAACATCGGGGACGAGGACACCGCGCTGTACCTCGACGAACCGCAAGTGGAACCGTTCTGGGCGCGCGTGGAACAGCTCGGCGTCCCGGTCTACCTGCATCCCCGGCCGCCGCTGCCGAGCATGCGGCGGGCCTACCAGGGCTACCAGGGCCTGAACGGCTCGGCGTGGGGTTTCAATGTCGAAACCGCTACCCACGCGCTGCGGCTGATGCTGTCCGGCCTGTTCGACCGTCATCCCGGCGTTAACGTCATCATCGGGCACATGGGCGAGATGCTCCCGTTCCAGCTGCCCCGGGTAGACCACCGGCTGCGGCACCTGCGTCCCGGCACCCACGGCAACCACCAGAAGCTCCTGACGGAATACCTGCGGACCAACTTCTACATCACCACCGCCGGCGTGTTTCAGACCTCGACCCTGCTGAACGCGCTGCAGGAGGTCGGCACCGACCGCGTGCTGTTCTCGGTGGATACCCCGTGGGAATCGGCGGACGAGACCTGCCCGTGGTTCGATACCTGCCCTATCAGCGAAAACGACCGGTGGAAAATCGGCAGGACCAATGCCGAACAACTCTTCGGTTTCAAGCATGTTAAGTCCCACGGTGAATGACCCCGGATTTCTCACAATAGATGGTCGCGTACGATCCGTAAAACACTCGAGTTTCGGAAGAAACCCGAGTGGCAGAAACGGAAGCCTAGGCGACACCCAACTGGCCGCGTTGGCGGGCCAGCGCGCATCGGATTGCAACGTGCGTCGGCGAGTCATCTTACCACGCCGCATAGGGGTACAGCCGACATAAAATAAGATAAGGCCACTTGTTGGATATTTATTCCAACAAGTGGCCTATTTTTACATGTGTCTCGGCTGTACCCGTAATTTGATACAAAGAGTGCTTCAATACAAAAAAACCCCTGTTTTCACGCTCAGAGACTTTTTTACGTATAGCATCAAGGGTTTTTAATATGCCTTGTGCAAAATTTGTGTAAAAAAATACTGAGTAGAAAAAATAGATGCAGAGAAAAGACCCGTGCAAAGGTATTATGGGAGGGAATCCCGTTCGGCACTCAAGAAAGCTTTCGAACCATTCTTTGCGGGCATACCTGAATTCTTCCATATCGGTAAATGAATCGATCGCACAAATAGTTGCGGTCAACGCAATGTTTAAGATATCAATCAGGTTATGACGTAAATGATTCCCGCTACGCGGATCAGGAATGTCAGAAAGATGGTCAATCAAATGTTTTGTCATGGGCGCAGGTCTCCTATTACGGCCTTTTCTTCACATTTTACCGTTTTTTGGAAGAATATCCCTCACTTTTTAAATGCGTAAGCCATGACAGTCGGGTATATAAAGGTACGGTCGTAGTCCCGCATGGTGCAGCCTTTTCCCCTACAGACAGTCATCGATTGGGACCAGCCAATGACCACAACAATTTTATAGCTAATGATTTAAAAATCAATAGCACTGTCTTTATGATTATTGAAATAAAGTAGAGTATTTACCCATATTTGCAAAATTGATTGCATCATTTTTCTTGCACGGTTGCCTGATCACCGCGGAGGGCACCGCTTGTAGCATTTTCAATGGAAATTCGATCATTCCTATGATACACTCACTCATGCAGCATAAACATAACAGACTATTCACAATCAGTGAAGCAGTGTTATCTCAAAAGTGGTGAAATGATGTCAAATTCTATAATTACAGAAAGAGCGCTCGCCGAATCGTTAAAAAAACTGATGCAGCGCTATCCTGTCAATAAAATCCATGTCCAGATGATCACGGACGACTGCAAACTGACGCGACATACCTTTTATAACCATTTCCAGGATATTTACGAATTGCTTGGTTGGATCTATGACCACGAAGTGATCGAGGATCTTGAAAAATGCTGTAACCTGGCCCACTGGAAAGATGGAATTCTTTTAGTGCTGCAATACACGGTCGAAAACCGCAAAATCTGTCTGAACACTTTTCATTCCCTGGGCCGAGACCATCTGAAGTCCTTTGTATATCATGTGTTTAACCACGTGCTGGCTGGGATTATTGCGGACATTACGCAAAATATCCATGTGGACGAGAAGTCAAAAAAGGATGCCGCAGATTTTTACGCCAATGCGATTATGGGAATTTTTATAGCCTGGTTGAAACAAAATTTGAAAAGGGAGCCGACTGTGATCGCGGACTGGGTTGATAAAATGGTGAAAGGAAACCTTGTTCGTCTGATGAACCAATGCGCGAAGTCGTAAATCATTAAAAATTGCACATTATAAGGTATCTGTACATTTTTTGCACAGATACCTTTTCTGTTCATTGAAAAGGCTTCATAAAAGAATTATCTTGAAATCGTAAGATATAGAAAGGTGGTACAAGTCATGAACAACTATCAAAGGATCAATCCAAAGGCCCCTGAAAATATTGAGAAAAGAAAGGCTTATCTGATCGGTGGCGGTATCGGAAGCCTGTCGGCTGCAGCTTTTTTGATTCGAGACGCTCATATGCCGGGCAAGAACATCCATATTCTTGAGCAACTTGATGTTGCAGGCGGATCCATGGACGGTGCCGGAACTGCGGAAACCGGGTATACCGCGCGTGGTGGGCGCGAAATCGAAGCGCATTTCGAGTGCTTTATGGATCTGTTCGGCTCTATCCCGTCAATCAAAGATCCCGACAGGAGCGTACTGGATGAATTCCATGAGCTGAATCTGGAAGAACCGATCGAATCTCATTGCCGGATTGTCAGCCATCAGGGACAGAAAGAGGATTTCTCAAACCTTGGCCTTTCCAGGGAAAATGCAATGGAACTGGCAAGGCTGCACCTATTGACTGAGGAAAAACTGGGCGACACCACGATTGAACAATATTTCAGCCCCAGCTTTTTTGAAACGAATTTTTGGTTCTTCTGGGCGACCATGTTCGCCTTTGAAAAATGGCATAGTGTCGTCGAGGTCAAACGATATGAAGAGCGATTCATGCACCTCATCGGCGGCTTGAACCGCCTGAAAGGAATCCTGCATACAGAATATAATCAGTACGATTCTCTTATTCTGCCTCTGATCATCTGGCTGAAAAGCAACGGTGTGAACGTTGAGCTTGATTGCAGTGTCATAGACATTGATTTCAATTTTTCGAATAACGAAAAAATGGCTACCGCTATCCACTATAACAGCAGCGGCAAGCCCGGAACAATCAGCGTAAAAAGGGATGACCTGGTACTGTTTACAAACGGTTCTATGACGCAGAATACCACAAGGGGTGACATTGATCACCCGGCTATATTGAATCGCTCTGAGGATAAAGGCTGTTTCTCTGTCTGGGGAAAAATTGCAAAGAAATCTCCCGATTTTGGACATCCGGAAAAATTCTGTACCGATATAGATAAAACCAAATGGTTGTCTTTCACCATTACTCTCAAGGATGACGATATCGTGTTTCCCCATCTGTTGACGCTCACGGGCGACAAACCAGGAATGGGCGGCCTTGTTACTATCAAGGACTCCAACTGGTTTATGAGCTGGGTTGTTCCTAAGGACCCTCATTTTATCAATCAGCCAGAAAACGTCAAAGTCCTTTGGGCTTACGCGCTGAATTTGGATGTTGAGGGAAATTATGTCCATAAGACGATGTCCGACTGCACAGGCCGTGAAATGTTTGAGGAGCTCTTGTACCACATGGGACTCAAAGATAAAATTCCTGAAATTCTGTCCCACACAGTCAATGTTATCCCGAGTATGATGCCCTATATCACCTCGCAATTCATGCCTCGTGTCGCCGGTGATCGGCCGAATGTCGTACCCGCCGGAAGCAAAAACTTTGGCTTCATCGGGCAATACGCTGAGATCCCGCACGACTGTGTGTTCACCGTGGAATATTCCGTTCGCGGAGCCATGATGGCGGTCTATAAGCTGATGGGGCTTGAGAAAGAGATTGACCCTGTATATCCGAGCCAGTATGACGTACGGGTCCTGATGAACGCAGCGAAGACCTGCCTAGGCTTAGACAAGGTTCCGCTACAGGATGTATCGCTCGGCCAGCTGCTAAAAGACACAGAGCTTGCGGATCTGTTGATGTCGTGACCCTTATTGGTTCGATGTTTTAATACAATACCGCTCATGCTTTCCCTTGTGAATTTTTGATTTTATCAGGCTTTTTCAACAGACTGCCTGTACCGGAAAAAGAAGCCGTCTCAACAAAAACCTCTTAAATCGAGAAGAAGGAAATCAATGATTTCCTTCTTTCTATAACAGAATACGCACGGTTCGTATACAACGGTTCCTTAATTGACATGCAGGCGCTCATACCGCTGGAGTCAGTCTTTCTGGCCCTCAGTGGATGAGCGTTTTGCCTGGAACAGCCCAGTGCATCGTTTCGCTCTGAGAACGGACAGTAAACCCTTTTGGCTTGTCGACAATTTTAGTGCTTCCGCCATGGTTCAAGCCAAATCAGCAAGCAGTAGCGTGTAAATTAGCTGGCGGAAAAGATGATTCTGCCATTAGAGAAAAACGAAAATAGTAAAATATGGAATCAAACATTGGATGCGTATGTCCCGAAGAACGTCACAAAGATTTACTCCTCAGAGCTGAGCCTATGACGGCCTGATTCACTTTTTGGGCACGTGCGGAAAAGTTCCCGCTCTCAGTTTTCGAATTAATGGCAGGTAGTATTTCCGAACCTGGCTTTCCAGCTAAAATAAAAAGCTGCTGCAAGTCAAATTATAATCTTTTGTGGATTATAATCAGCTATTTAAGGCAGCTGGTAGAAACGCTCAACTATTTCATGAGTTTATATAAACCTATTAAAAAACAGCACATTCTCGAATAAATACCTACCCATAAATTTTAATTACTATCCAATCACTGATGACAAAGTTAACAAAATCAATGTAATGAATGCTGGAAATCCCTGCTTCCATAATATGGATTTTGGAGAAGTCAATGGATCCATATATGGCTGCAATCACGATACAGATTACAAAAAACATAACAAGCGGGAATTGTGCTGCTCTAGGGGCAAAAAACATCCCCCAAATGATTCCTACAGCCAGGAAACCATTATATAAGCCTTGATTTTTAAATAGTGTTTTTACCCGATAGTCTTGTAGAAAATCTCGATCTAATGCAAATGTTCGCTGAGCCACCTCATTCGAAGAATAGAACATTTCAAGACTCATGATAAATAAATGCTCTAGGGCGACTACAAAAGCGATAATATAAGCTATTGTTGTAAGCATATCTTTCCCTTTCTTAATTTACTTTTTAGCGGAGCTACCAATTACTTGATCAACTTGATTCCATGAAACAACGCGTTCTATTGGAAGTCGCACACTTTCATGGGCTGGCTTCGATGCCTTGCCGATAGAAATAAACATAATCGGTACGTAGCGTTCAACGTCTATACCCAATGTCTCCATGACTTCTTTACGTTCAAATCCTCCTATTGGATTGGTATCATAGCCGTGTGCCTTCGCAACCAACATGAATTGCATAGCGACTAATCCGCCGACGATTAAAGTGTTTTCGCGTATTTTCTGCTTCGTCATTTTGGAAAATGCATCCTTCAAATAGCTCATATAATAATCTTTAACGTCCTGAGGCATCAGGTTTTGTTCAACAGCTGACGAAAAAATTTCATCAGCATAATCTATATGATTCATATCCCCTAAGACTAAGATCATCGCCGACGATGTATTCAGTTGCCGTTGATTAAAACGGACAAGTGATTTTAAACGTTCCTTTCTTTCATCGACAACAACAAAACGCCAAGGCTGTAGATTCACCGATGAAGGAGCTTTTGTTGCTTCACGAAGCATCTCCAGCATTTCTTCACGAGGAATTTTAAACGAAGAATCATACTCCTTTACTGAATGACGTTCTTGAAGTACTTTAAAAAAATCAATCTTATTTGGTGTTTGCATGATCCTTGCTCCTTATTCTTTGAGAAATATGTTCAATGAATTGAGACGTGGCAATAATTTGCTCATTAGTCAAATCAGCTAATAGCTGGTTTTGAAATTGTTCTTTAACTCTCTCCAACCGAATCAATTCCTGCTGTCCTTTTTTAGTCAGCGTGAGCATCATCAGACTCTTTCCCTTGCTTTCCCTTTTCCTGTTTACCAACTCTTCTGCTTCCATTCTTTTCAAATGTCGTGTAACTGCAGCGGCATCAAGTTTAATCCGATCAATTAATAGCGTCTGGGTTATCTCGCCAAGCAAATGGATATGAAATAAGATCTCAAGTTTTGTCAGACTGGTGCATGTTAATTTTTCAAAGGATCGATCAATTTCTTTACTCACTAAATGTAATCGATAAAACAATTCATCTGCCTCAGTACACTTTCTAATCATTCTCACCTCCAATCGCTAATTGATGCATCAATTGATGCATCAATAATGTACCCATTAAATTACTTCATGTCAACAAAATGGTAGTTTAAACAAAAATTATTTCATTTGCAACAGCCAAACATTATTTTTGGCCTATAATAGTGCATTTTTTTTTCAGTTTCTCGATTAACCACAATGAGGATTCACTAAAAGAACATAAATCCATTTAGATGAGTATCTTCTTATTTGTAGTTTTTAAATTAGTAGCACAGCATTAATGATTAATGAAATAAATAGGGGTATTTACCCATATTCTATGTAAACTTATAGTATAGCTTGCTAAAAAAGCAATAAAACACTTATTCTTTACAATTTAAAAAATATGAAAACCTTATTGTTATTGACGCTTGATTTTGACCGAAAGCTGACGGAATTGCCCGTCCATTCATTGCCGGATATAATGTCCGTAGGACGTTATATTCGGCAATTATTTTTTAGAAAGGAAAGAGGACATCCTTGTTTGTGTAAACGCGACTTCACACAAGAGATGTCCTCTCACTCAACTCGTGATTATTATATCAGACTACCAGTTGATTGATAAGCCACAAAAGGGCGTTTTTAGTTAAGAGTACGGAGAAAGTTCCCTGTCCTTGTTGCGGAGGACAACTCAAAGTGATCGGGAGTCGGCCAAGAAAATACA
>NZ_JAUUBW010000008.1:0-100420 GCF_036598985.1 Sporolactobacillus sp. KGMB 08714 | reverse complement strand
TCATGCTTTTATTTTTTGTGTTACCCCCTTATCGGATAAGGCTTAAACACTGTTTTTGGTGTTTCAAGTTTTAGTTATAGAATAAAAAGCATTTAAATAGAGAGAAGACAAACATGAAGTTTGCTAAAAGAATAGATTGCAATAATAATTTAGCAAAAGTTTTTTTTGCTTTTTTCGTATAAATGATACGGACTCAACTGGTGATTTATCTTCTTTTTTTTCACTATCTTCCACCGGAAATGAGTGGCTAAGTGTGAAAGCCGGTTTTTTCTATGATTCGGGTTGGCTACCATCTCAGGTATTCAGCTATTATTTATCCCTTCCTGTATTTTCTCTTATTACAGAATCTGAGAATCGTTCGGAAGGTCATTTCAATAAGCAACCTCGAAAAAATAATCCCCGGTAAAGCCTGCTGCTTGGCATGAATAAAAGACCCATTTTCAGGGCCTTTAAATCTGAGAATATGACTTTAATGTTTACACATTAAGCATAATCAATGATTCCAGTTAAAACACCATGCTTTTGGATTTGACACACTGGATAGCCAATTGAGTAACGCACTTATCACAAAATAATTGGGACAGACTGTAAATGTTTTTACATAAAAGTGTGGCTTACTGTAATGAGAAGCTATTCATTACAGCAGCAACGGACGCTCCCAGGATTTATGTTAGAAAATGTCCGTCAGATGTTTTCGAGCTTTAACCGATCTTTTTTACTGGTTTAAAAGCAGGGCATCATCGACGATGTAATCTGCTTCTGTTTTGCTCCGAACCTCTTCAAGTGAGGTGCCTTCCTGGAGCTCCACCAGTTTCATACCTCCGCTTGTAAACTGGAAGACGGCAAGATCGGTAATAAGGCAATGGACAATCTGCCTGCCGGTGAGGGGAAGGGAGCACTCCTTCTTCACTTTGGGTTCACCATGTTTGTTCACATGATCCATAATTACGATAATCCGTTTTGCGCCCTGAACGAGATCCATTGCGCCGCCCATACCTTTGACCAGTTTCCCGGGAATCATCCAGTTGGCCAGATCTCCATTCTCTGAAACTTCCATTCCTCCAAGAATAGCGAGGTCAATATGTCCGCCCCGGATCATGGCAAAGGACTCGGCACTGTCAAAATAACAACCGCCTGGTTTAATGGTTACGGTTTCTTTTCCGGCATTGATTAAATCAGGATCCACTTCATCTTCCTTTGGATAGGCACCGATGCCAAGCAAGCCGTTTTCAGACTGGAGCATCACCTGAATTGAATCAGGAATCAAATCTGCGATTAAGGTCGGCATACCGATGCCAAGATTGACATACATGCCGTCTTTTATTTCCTTCAACGCCCGTTTCAGGATCAGCTGGCGGTTTTCTCGCATAGAAAGTCTCCTCTCTCAAGCTCGCGCAGTGACGAGCCGTTCGATTCTTTTTTGATAATGATTGCCGAGCAGAACATTCTGAACGTATACACCCGGTGTATGGATCTGATCGGGATCAAGCCTGCCCGGACCGACGAGTTCCTCGACTTCGGCAACAGTTATTTTTCCCGCGGCCGCAGCCAGCGGGTTAAAGTTCCGGGCTGTTTTTCTGTAGACGAGATTGCCAAGGGGGTCGGCCTTCCAAGCCTTTACAAGGGCATAATCACCAACAATGGCTTCTTCCAAGATATAGGTTCGACCGTTGAACGTCTGGTGTTCTTTACCCTTTGCTACATCCGTTCCTACGCCTGTTGCTGTATAGAAGGCGGGGATACCTGCTCCGCCCGCTCGGATCCGTTCGGCAAGTGTGCCTTGTGGAACCAGTTCCACCTCTATTTCCTCACGCAGGACCTGCTGCTCAAAAATCTTGTTTTCACCGATGTATGAGGCGATCATCTTCCTGATCTGTCTGTTTTCCAGTAAGAGACCCAGTCCCCAGTCATCCACTCCGCAGTTATTACTGACGATCGTCAGGTCTCGAACGCCTCTATCACGAAGCCCCTGGATCAGGTGTTCCGGAATGCCGCATAAACCAAAACCGCCGACAATCAATGTGTCTCCGTCTTTAATCCCACGGATCGCCTCTTTAATTGACGAAATGACTTTGTTCATTTTCTTCATCTCCATTCTTAAGGCCTGCAGAGAATACCTAGACAGCGCTTACATTTTGGCTGTCACGGCCTTCTGACAATTAATGCCGTTCCCTGGCCGCCGCCGATACAAAGCGAGGCAAGACCTTTTTTTGCACCGGTGCGTTTCATGTTGTAAAGAAGGGTCACCAGAATACGTGCTCCGGAAGCGCCGACAGGATGGCCGAGTGCGATCGCTCCGCCATTAATATTAATTCGGGTTGTATCAATTTTCAGATCATCCGCAACAGCTAGGGACTGTGCGGCAAAAGCTTCGTTAATTTCAAATAGATCAATATCTCCGATGGTCATGTTTGCTTTATTTAAAGCCTTTCGCGAGGCGGGAACAGGACCATAGCCCATGATTTTTGGATCAAGGGCGGTGCTGGCGTATGACTTGACGGTGGCTAAAATGTCAAGATCCATTGATTCCGCTTTCTCCCGGGACATGAGAACAATCATCGCTGCCCCATCGTTGATTCCGGATGAATTGCCTGCCGTGACTGTGCCTTTTTCTTTAAAAACAGGACGGAGCTTGCTCAGCTTATCAAGGGTCATACCGTGACGCGGATGTTCGTCCTGACTGATTATGGTCTTTTTTCGCTTGACCACAAATTCCACAGGAGCTATCTCCTCATCGAAATACTCCAAAAGCTGAGCTCTTTCCGCCTTTTTCTGGCTGTTCAGAGCAAACTCATCCTGTCGTTCGCGGCTGATTTCCCATCGTTCGGCGATATTTTCGGCGGTGACCCCCATATGGTACTGATTGAAAACATCAATCAATGCATCAGTGAGCATTCCATCGACAACTTTTGCATCGCCCATTTTCTTTCCCCAGCGAAAATTGTGAAGCAGGAAAGGAGCCAGGCTCATGTTCTCCGTGCCCCCGGCCAGGATCACATCTGCATCGCCAAGTGCAATCATTTGACTGGCTAAAATCACCGTTTTCAGCCCGGAACCGCAGACCATATTCACAGTGAATGCCGGAACCGACTCCGGGATGCCGGCATAAATGCTAATCTGCCTTGCGACATTCTGCCCCAGTCCGCTAGACAATACATTACCGATCACGACCTCGTCAATCAGATCCGCAGAGATATTGGCACGTCTGATCGCTTCCTTTGCAGCTGTAACCCCGAGACTGACAGCAGGAACTGCGGACAGACTCCCGCCAAAAGAGCCGATGGGTGTTCGTGCCGCCCCAACAATAGCGACCTCTCTCATTGAAATTCCTCCTTTTTCTGAAGAGCGACAGCGGATTGCTTCAAGGATGCTTTAAAAAATATTACGGAACAACTGAAAAAAGCGTGAAAAAAGACAGCAGGCAAGCAAGAAATGATTCAAGATCGTTCACCTGATGTCACAAACCTGGTGGTAATTCATTGTGATCCACATGTTCAATTTTCCGGAATGAAGATAAACCCATACAATAGAAAAATACAAGGTTAATATATTTTAATTCACTCGAAATTAGAATGATTAAAAATTATTTTTGAAATCCAAAGAACCGAAGAAACATGTCATCGCCGAAATTTTTTCGTTTTACAACAGCTTGACGAGGATTATCCGATCGGTAATTGTTTATTTATCAATCAATAATTTATTGTAGAGGGAGATAGCCCATGAGCCGTCCGAAAAAGGGGGACCGCAAAGAAGAGATCATCGAGGCCGGTCTGGAAGTTTTTGCGCAGAGGGGATATTATCAAACGACAACCGCGCTCATCGCGGAGATGGCGGGCATTTCTCAGCCGTATGTGTTTAAATTTTTTAAGACAAAAGAAGTCCTGTTCGAAACGGCGCTGAACAGGGCCTACGAACGGATTAACCGATCCTTTCAAAACGTGGAAGCCGATCCGGATCATCTGATCGAAGCGATGATCGCTGCTTACGAAAGCCTGTCGGATTCCCGCCCGTATGAAGTCGCTCTGCAAGTCATCGGCCTGTCCGTGCCCGATGCTGCGATAAGGGCCGTGACGCGGCAGGCCTGCTGAGGATTCGGGAAAATGTACTCAGCCGATTTCGGGAAGCCGGAATCAAAAACGCCGAACAGGAGGTCATCCGGTTTATGGCCGGGGGTACCGGGGGTATCCTCTGCAACCTTTCCTTTTTCCTTGAATTGCCGGAATTGATGGGGAAATAAACAACGGAGAATAAGAGAGGAGGGCCATTCTTTTGGCACGTTATGTTATTGATTGATCACTAAATATAAGGGGGAGATCTACGAATGAAAAGAGCTATTCCGCTGCATACGCGGATGATCGCATTGATCGGGCTCTTCGATCCGTTCATGCGGGAAATCACGGAAATCATGTATCTCACGAAAGAAGGTTCTATCTTAAACGGAGAAAAATATCGGAAACGGGTCGGACCGATCGTCAGGACATCTTTCCGGCAGGGACTGGCGCAAACACTGCGTGCCTATAAGGCCGAAGATCAGTAACGGAAGGCAGATCAGCATCTATAGAGGCAAATCCTACCCGCCGTTTGAAAATATGACCGACAGAAAAATCTTTACCCAAGGAAAACAACTGGCACACAAATCCATATGAATTATGGTATATTTATTATTTGTAGGAGTTCCTATTACTACCAACAGAACGGTTAAATAGGTACTTCCTTTTTGCTGATTGTCAAGTAGCAAATATTAAGAGCATAATTGGGATATAGAAAAGAGAACTATAAAGGATGAACATTATTGGAACACTTACAAAATGATTTGGTTAAAGTTAACGTTCAGCCATGTCTCAGAGAGGCGATGGCCGATGCGCATATATCTCAAAAAGAGTTATCCGGAAGAACAGGTATTTCTGCCAGTAGTTTATCCAGGTTTGACAGTCAGTCCAGCCATAAAGATGATCATTTATTTCTGATTGCGGAGGCCCTGAGTATACCGGTTACTGCTCTGTTTAAGATTCAGAAAGAGTGATCTAAAGTGAAAAGAATCAAAGATGATCAAATGATGCATGCTATTCAGTCAGCAAAGCATTCTCCTTCTCTCGAAGGGTTTATTGTGACCGCAGCAGCAGAAGCCGACGCTCGTCGAGTGCTGCAGGGGAAGATGAGTATGAATGAACCTGTGAATAACGTTAAGTCGGAAAGCAATGTATAATGGGTCCATCTGTTGTAATCCGGAGAGTAACGGGCTGATTAACAACCTGGATATTCATGGTCAGGGGCAATTGGATAAAATAGGCATGGATAGATTTATTGGCGGCCTCGCCGATAATGCAGATGCAGATCAAAATGTCTACCGGAAAGATATCAAGGATATTTTATCACTGCCCGCTCCACTGCATCAAAGGTGCTCAGACTGATGGGAACAGAAGGGCCTGATCCAAAGACAGTCAGACACCCACGAAGCGCGCCTGAAAAAGCGCGGAAAATCGGAGGACTTATGAGACTGATGCGGAAAGGATGCAGGCCTTTATCAGCGATTTACTGATGAAAAAGTAAATGCGTTGTATTCTTCTATTCAAAGAATGAAAGAAAATATAGCAAATATTAAGCCTGTTCTTTGATAAGGATCAGGCAGACCGCAGGGGGTCGTTTATGATTAAAAAACTCTTATCCAGTATACGGGAATACAAAAAAGATACTATCCTCACCCCGGTATATGTAACATTTGAAGCATTTTTTGAAATTGTTATTCCCACGCTGATGGCCTATCTGATCGATTACGGCATCATTAAGAAAAATATGTCCAATGTTTTATGGATAGGGCTTGCCCTTGTTATCACGGCGATGATTTCGCTGCTGGTCGGCGCTCTCGCAGGACGCAGCGCGGCAACTGCTTCTTCTGGCTATGCAAAGAATCTGCGCCGGGATATGTTCTATAACGTGCAAAAGTTTTCGTTTTCTAATATCGATAAATTTTCGACAGGCAGCATCATCACACGATTGACCACCGACGTTACCAATGTGCAAATGGCGTACCAGATGCTGATCCGCCTTGGGACACGTGCTCCGGTGATGATTGTGTTCGCATTGATCTTCTCTTTTCGTATCGATGTCCATTTATCACTGATTTTTCTTGCAACCATCCCGGTGCTCGGCATCGGCCTGTGGCTGATTATGTCGCACGTACATCCAATCTTCGTGCGGGTTTTCAATACCTATGACCGACTGAACAATGTCGTGCAGGAAAACCTGCTTGGCATCCGGGTGGTCAAATCGTATATCCGGGAGGATTATGAAGAACAGAAGTTTGCGGGCATTTCCCAAACAATCTTTCGGGATTTTTCCAAGGCAGAAAAAAGACTGGCATTCAATATGCCGCTCATGCAGTTCTGCCTTTACGCCAGCATGCTTTTACTTTCCTGGTTCGGCGCAAAAGAGATTGTTGCCAGCGGCAACAATCCGGCTTACGGGCTTTCTGCCGGCGATTTGACGGGCCTCATCACCTATGCGATGCAGATACTCATGAGCCTGATGATGCTTTCGATGGTATTTGTCATGATCATTATTTCCCGCGCGTCGGCCGAGCGCATTGTGGCAATTCTGAATGAGGAAAGCGACCTGAAAAACGGGGAACATCCGGTAACCACGGTAAAGGACGGTTCGATCACTTTTGAAAATGTCACTTTTACATATGCCAGAAAGGCCGACAAGCCGGTTCTTGATGGAATCAGCCTCTTTATCACATCCGGTGAAACGGTCGGCATCCTCGGCGGGACCGGCTCCTCGAAGTCGAGCCTTGTCCAACTGATTCCCCGCCTTTATGATGTCGTGCGCGGAAGGGTAACGGTCGGCGGTGTCGACGTACGGGATTATGATATTGAATCGCTTCGCAATCAGGTAGCGATGGTGCTGCAGAAGAATGTACTCTTTTCCGGAACGATCAAAGAAAATCTCCGCTGGGGTGATGAAAACGTGACGGATGAGGAAATGATTCATGCATGCGAGCTTGCCCAGGCCGACGGGTTTATCCGCGAGTTCCCGGATCAGTACGACACCTATATCGAGCAGGGCGGCACCAATGTGTCCGGCGGCCAGAAGCAGCGGCTCTGCATTGCACGGGCGTTGCTGAAGAAGCCCAAAATTCTGATCCTTGATGATTCCACCAGCGCTGTGGACACCAAGACTGATGGAATGATCCGCCAGGCGTTTAAGAATGATATCCCGGATACGACGAAGATCATTATTGCCCAGCGCGTTGCGTCCGTGCAGGACGCCGACAGGATCATCGTGCTCGACGACGGAAAAATCAACGCAGTCGGCACACACGACGAACTGCTTAAGACCTGTGCTATTTACAGGGAAATTTACGAGTCGCAGAATGAAGGGGGCGTTCTCCATGAATAAGATACCGCCGAAAGGAAATTCAGGCGGCAAGTCGCCGGTGCAACGCTTCAAACCTGGCACCATCAAAAGACTGTTTTCCTATATGGCTGCTTATAAAATCCAGCTGATTTTCGTTGTCATCTGTATCTTGATTAGCGCGGCGGCAAACGCGGCATCCGCTTTGTTCCTTCAAACCCTGATCGACAAGTATATCATTCCACTGTTAGGGCAGGTGCATCCCGTATTCATAGGACTGTTCAAGGCGATTCTTCTGATGGGGCTCATCTATATCATCGGAGTGCTTGCCACTTTATTCTACAACAGGGTCATGGTTGTCATCGAGCAGGGTACGCTCAAAAAAGTCCGCGACGAAATGTTCACGCACATGCAGACCTTGCCGATCCGGTACTTCGATACGCATACACACGGAGACGTGATGAGCCGCTATACTAATGATACCGATACGCTGCGCCAGGCTATCTCCCAAAGTTTGCCGCAGATGTTTTCGTCTCTTGTTACAGTGATGGCTTCGTTCTTTGCCATGCTTTATCTCAGCGTCAGCCTAACCGTTTTCGTCGCTCTGTTTGCCTTTGTTCTGCTGAAGGTGATCAAGGCACTGGTGGGCAGAAGCGGGATATTTTTTATGAAGCAGCAGCAATCTCTGGGTGGCGTGGATGGCTATATTGAAGAAATGATCAACGGTCAGAAGGTCATAAAAGTTTTTTGCCACGAGGAAAAGGTCGAGGAAGAGTTTGATAAAAAGAATGATGATCTCTGCTTCAGCTCGACCGAGGCAAACAAGTACGGCAATATCACGATGCCGGTTGTTGGCAATATGGGGTATCTGCTTTATGTGCTTCTTGCCATTATCGGAGGCGCGGCCGGCATTGCGGGTATTCCCAACCTGAGTTTTACCGGCGTCCATGCCCTGACAATCGGCACGATCGTCTCTTTCCTTACCCTGTCCCGCAGCTTTATTAACCCAATCGGCCAGATTTCCATGCAGTTCAACATGGTGGTTATGGCGCTCGCCGGAGCGTCCAGAATCTTTGACTTAATGGATGAAGAAAGCGAACAGGACAGTGGATATGTTATGCTCGTCAATACGAAAATGGAAAATGGCGAAATCAGGGAATGCAAGGAACGGACGGATACATGGGCGTGGAAACATCCGCACAGTAACGGCACGGTAACCTATACTCCATTGCAGGGTGAAATTCGCTTTTTTGATGTGGACTTTGGCTACGTGGAAAACAAAAATGTTCTGCATAACATCACGCTTTACGCCGAACCCGGCCAGAAGGTGGCGCTCGTCGGTGCAACCGGCGCCGGAAAAACGACGATTACCAACTTGATCAACCGTTTCTACGATATTGCCGACGGAAAAATCCGATATGATGGCATCAACATCAATAAGATAAAAAAGGCCGATCTGAGGCGGTCGCTTGGCGTTGTCCTTCAGGATGTGAACTTGTTCACGGGAACGGTCATGGACAATATCCGCTACGGCAAGCTGGATGCGACGGATGAAGAATGTACCATGGCCGCAAAACTTGCGAACGCCGACGGGTTCATCCGCATGCTCCCGCAAGGCTATGATACCTTGCTGGAAGGGGACGGCAGCGGCCTTTCGCAGGGGCAGCGGCAGCTGATTTCAATAGCCCGCGCTGCCGTAGCAGATCCGCCCGTCATGATTCTTGACGAGGCCACTTCCTCAATTGATACCCGGACCGAAGCCATTGTGCAGAAGGGTATGGACGCACTGATGAAGGGCAGGACGGTGTTTGTCATCGCCCACCGGCTATCCACCGTGCAGAACGCCGATGTTATTATGGTGCTTGAGCATGGGCGCATCATCGAACGCGGCAGCCATGGGCAGCTCATTGAGCAAAAGGGCAAATACTATCAGCTCTATACCGGCGCGTTTGAACTGGAGTGAACGACATCCGTTCTGCGTGGAAAGACAGCAGAAAATAATAACGCGGACTCTTCCCCGACCCGCGAAAGGCCGAGAAAAATGAAATTTAGAGTGGGTCTATCTAGTCAAGTGAAGCAGTGGACATTCATCCCGTCAATGAATAAACGGAGATTTTGGTCACTACTTCACCAAAACAGCAGATCGTTCAAATGCCGATTGACGCATCTGCATTTTCCATTCCGCGGGAACATGCAATGGGGCCATGTGTATTGATGTGCTGGAAAGCGGTGCGAACCCGAATGAAGTCTATCTGAATCACACATTTGAGACCAGATACCCAAACTCTTACAAGTGGGTCTGTCCAGGTGGCGGTCTAATCATTCGCTCAACTTGTTTATTCTAATAATTATAAAGACTGTACCCATGATTTTTAAATCAGTTGTTTATAAACTGTTGCGATTATTGGTGGAAAATACTTTGAAATGAACAGTAGACGAATAAATACTGTGTATTAGAAATCCACAATGATATAATACGCGGGGTCCGGTCTCCCAATTGTTTGCTGAAAAGAAGATGGTTTCGTCAGTCTCATCCCCTTTCTGCCGTGAAAGAGCGTGAGCGACGGCTTTTTTACCCCCTTTCGTACTAAGTCCCGACACGAGAGGGCTGACAGTTGCATGACTGGCTAAAAAAATCTTTTTGGAAACCAAAAAAACAGACGAACAGGCTGTTGCGGCTGTTCCTGTGTTTTGGGATGATTGTATTGAATTTTAAAAACATTGAGTTTCTTATGGGACCATGATATGATAAAAATAGATTTTTGTCAATAAGAAACCTCCAGTTTTTATAATTTTTACGATAGAGGTCCCTTTAATTTAATTGTTGAGGCTCGGGGGGAATAAAAGATGGACGAACAAAAGAAAGGGAGGCGCCGCCGCGGACAAGTTCTGGAAGAGGCGATCCTGCAGGCCGCGTGGGAGGAACTCTCCAAAACCGGCTATACGCAAATGACGATGGAGAGCGTCGCGACGCGGGCGAGGACAAATAAATCCGTCCTTTATCGCCGCTGGCCCGATAAGTCTGAGCTTGTGATGGCCGCCCTGCGCAAATATTATTTTCCAAAGATTACAAATGAGATCCCCAATACCGGGAACCTGCGCGATGATGTGTATGCCTATCTGCATGCGCGTGTCGCACCGCTGAAAACAATCGGCTCGGAGACGATCCGGGGGCTAATTATGGAACCGGCGGTGTGGCGCAGGATCATCGCATCCATGCCGAAAATATACGAGCGGAAATCAGAGAGCAAACAAATAGCAGCTATGGCAGCGATTTTGAAAAACGCGGAACTTCGCGGAGAAATCCGCCTTGAAAAGCTGACGCCCCGGATCATCTCATTGCCGTTGGATCTGCTGCAGCACGAGCTGATTACAAGGCTGGGACCCGTATCCGACAAAGCCATAGCAGAGATTGTAGACAACATTTTTATACCGCTTATACATGCAACACAGCAATAGCAGAATCTTTCATGAATGATGGGGGAAAAAGGTAAAAGAATCACAGCTTTTGGTCTTATAACATGAACAATCAAATCATAGGTGTGGCCATTGTGGACTTGGAAAGCTGACGCAAGGGAACGGCCGCACACGGCAACAATTCTGGGATTGATTATATCGTTGATCGGTGTGCTGCTGGTTCTTACCCATGGAGATCTTTTTCGTGTGTTTGCGATTGATTACAATGTCGGGGATCTCTTCATGCTTATGGTGATCATTTCATGGACCTTTTATACACTGCTCAGCAATAGAATCAAAGGTTTACCCCCGATCGGGGCAACTGCTGTTACCGTGGCCCTCAGTTTGCTGCTGATGCTGCCATTTTTCATTTATTCAAATTTCAACTGGTCCTTTACCCCTGCAACAACATTTGGAATTCTTTATCTGGCACTTTTCCCTTCTGTGGGTTCGCTGTTATTCTGGAATATTGGCGTACCCGTAGTGGGATCAGGCCACGCAGGCATCTTTCTGAATCTGATTACGGTTTTTACCGCAATCATCAGTATTTTATTAGGGAATGGTATTAATCTTTTTCAAATTATCGGCGGGATAGTGGTCATTTTCGGCGTCTACTTAACCAATAAAAAATTTGTTCAAAAGTCTGTTAATGATGAAATGAACTGATATCTTAAACAATATGTAATCATTCATTATAATTTATTATGTTTAGAAGGGGTACGGTAATGAGCTTAGGATAAGCAATTTTACATGGAGTTATTGATCTTCATGTGCATACATTCCCTGATGTTGTTTCAAGAAGAAATACTGATTTGGAATTGTCACGTATATAGGAACTAATAGGCTTTTTTGATTTTCTAGTGAATTTAATCCATAGATCATAGAGAATTTAAGAAAAAAGAACACGAGTCCTGCTGACGGTAGCATGGTTTGTGCCGATTCGAAATAGACTCTATTGTCCCGGCTGATGCGTAACGAAAAAGATCTTGACTGGACAGAAAAGCTGTTTACTGAGAGCTAAAATCCATATTTATCAGAGCTTGAGCCATCGTGAGGAAAGAACATTTTTGCCATTAAATTTATAGAGTGCAATGACTCCATAAGTCAACAATTATGATTATGATTCTGAACAGCGAATGACAATGCTATAAAAAATACGGGTTTAAGCAATCATCAGTAAACAGCTTTATTTGTATTTATCGAGAATCCAATAAGTCAAAATGAAATTGATTCCGGATGTCAGTGGTCGGGCGCTAAAAGATTTTACCCATACGTCACTGAAGTCCGGGGCTGATCATCCACAGTGATAGATACAGCTCGTATTAATCTCTGGCAAGTGAAGAGTCTGCTGTTAAAGGCATCAAGTTTGATCGAAGAAAAACCCGGATCACCGGCACTGGCTGCACACGATTATTTTCAATGCCCGGGCCTTTATCGCCGGCATCCTTCGTGGATGAATTCTGTTATCGGTTCAATCGTCGGCACTTCAAAGGAGAGTTGTTTAATCGCCTTTTGTCCTGCTGTACGACCATAGAAACGAACTTATAATGAGCTAACGGTATAATTAGATCAAATAAAAAGGGAACATCTGATTCTTTTCATGTGAAATGCAAGGTTGAGCGAAGCGGAACCATAGGAAAGAACGATGTCCTTTTTATTAAGCTGCTTCTCTTTTCGAATTGTTTCTGCTTTGTACAGCACCTGTCAGACTCTTGATGTTTCAGACAACGACAGTTTAGTTATCAGCAATCTTTGTATGGAATCAACTGTGCACTCTTTGTCTCCGATCAAGTGCCCATACTTCTCATCCTGTCGGATTTGCATCGTTTAATTTCCTGACGACTTTGATCTTCTATTCCGGCAGAAAAGCCGATCTCGCGATGCTCATATGACATCATGATTCTCGGCATCCTTCACTTTGCAGGTCGTCTTCGATCCCGATGAAACTTCGATGCAGCCCAAGTTGGAAACGCAGTAACATCGCCAGGTTAAATCCTACTACTAAAGCGATCATGATCCAGACATCGCTGATAATGGCTTGATGTGTTGAGATGAGGCTGCGCAAGGCGTCGATAAGATAGGTCATCGGCAGGCAGATATTAAGCGATCTGGCAAAGCTGTTGAGTAAGTAGGTCGGGTAAAGACCGCCAGAGGCAGCCAGCTGGATCACGAGAACAATAGAGACCAGCCAGGTTCCAAAACCCCCAAGCAGCAGTCTCAGGAGGAAAATCAGTGACAAGAACAGCCATGAACCAAGTAACAGGATCAGGAAAAAGGCAGCGGGGTCGGCAACGTGCAGGTGAGTGCCCTGGGTTAAAGACCAGTAGAGCAGGGCCGTTTGGAGCAAGCCGACTGATCCGACAATTGAGGCCTTGCTTGCCCACCAGGTAATGCGCGGTGTGGTTTGCGGCGCGGCAGGAAAGCCTCATACATTGTGCCCAGCGCGATGCCGCCGACGTACAGGCCCATTGCGATAGCAAAAGGAGCCATCCCGGTTCCATTATTGGGGATCTTAGCAATATCACTGGTGACTTCCCGGACAGGATTGGCTAAGGCGGCAGCATTGCGTTCTTGAGTATGGAGCACTTGAAGCTTTTCAACGCCGGTGTTCAAACTGGAAGCCAATGTCTGACTGCCGCTTAACAACTGGTTCGTGCCTTGGAGCAAGCTTGCAGTACCTGAATTTAATTTGCCGGCACCGGCCTGGATCATGGGCAGATTTTGTCGGACAGCAGCGAGTCGGCTGCCGATACGCTGATTCGCAGTTGCTAAGGTGCCGACTCCCTGGGCATAAACGTTCATACTGGCCGTCACTTTCTGTTCTCCGTTCAGTAAGGTCCGGGTACCATCACTACTTGCAGCACTGCCGGCCAGGTCTTTAACGAGAGCCGACGTTTCAGCTTGAATTTGTACCGGACTATTTGTTCCTGAGCTGAGCTGTTTTTTGATATCTTGTACCAGTTGTGTAAGCTTCGCGGCTCCGGCGGTTAATTGCGATGATTTCTGTGTGAGCTGCGTCAGGCCGGCTTCAATTTGTTGCAGGCCGCCGGTGAGTGCAACTGTGTTGCTGGTCAATTTGGCAAAGCCGGAGCTCATGGCCTGGTTGCCAGTGACAAGCTTGCTGTTCCCGCTGATCAGTTGATTGATGCCGCTGCTCATCGAGCTGCTGCCCGTGCCCATTTGAGTCTCGCCATGGATCAATTGCTGTGCCCCGTTTGCGAGCTGCTGCCCACCAGCAGCGGCTTTTTTCATACCGGAAGCGGCACTGTTCAGTGCATGGAGTACAGTCGTTGCATAAAGTCTAGTGACTTGAGCCGATACTTTTGCTTTGATTGCGGTCGCGACGCCGCCCGTCATCTTGGAAACGACGAAGCTTTGACCGGAATTGAAACGGAAGTACAGATTCATCTTCTGAGGACTTGCACTCATGATCGTGGCCGCTTTCTTTGAGAAATCCTCAGGAATCGTCAGAATCATATAGTACTTCCCGGCCTTCAACCGCTCCTCGGCAACTTTTTCTGAGATGCGATGAAAACTCAGTATATCCGACTTCACCAAACTGGCTGTTAGATCGTGGCCAATATTGATACGCTTGCCGCGGTAGGTAACCGCTTTGTCATGATTCACAATAGCCACGGGGAGGTGATCCATCTTGCCATAGGTATCCCACATTGAAGAAAGATAGATGAAGCAGTAGATCGCAGGGATCAGGGCAATCGCAATCAGAACAACGAACACCTTGTGTCGGACAAGGTATTTCCATTCACTCGCCAACATTTGATTACCTTCTTTCAAATTAACACTTTGTTCATTGATGATATTAGCTGCTCGATCTAAACCTGGCAATACACAATTTCGACCCGAATGTTAAGCTGAATACGTGCTTTTTCAGGTTTTATTCGATATTTATCATGTATGTTCCGCTTTCTTCCGCTACACAAAATCAGCAGAAGTGTTCATTGTAATTTTTTTAAATTTGTTGTTGAATGGTTATGAAATTGACGGTCTGTTAATTGGAGGCGAGCCCCATCGAAACGAACACAAAGATGTTAGAGACGGAGATCAAAATTCAAAAAGCCTTTATTAAGTTGGTTCATGAAAACGGCTTTGACAAACTTAACGTCCAGCAGCTTGCGAAGGCTGCAGGGATCAGCAGGGGTACCTTTTATCTGCACTATGTCGACAAGTATGATCTTTTAGCCCATTACGAAGATGATATCGTGGCCAATATTAGCGGGATTTTCCGGCGTTATCCGAAGCCGGCTTCCGATGCCGAAGCGGGGGAATTAAATCAGAACAACAATGCGTTTTACCAGTTGTTCAGGTATCTGTATCGACAGCGGGATTTGGCTGCACTGTTGTTGAATGAACATGCGGCAGCGATTGACGGCAAGGTGAAACACTTGATCGGCGAAGTGCTGCTGCAGACGGACTCGAGTTTTCATGGAAAGGCGGTGAATTTCTCAGCCGGCTTTGCGAAGGAAATCGTAATACAGGGAATCATTGATATTATCATTTATTGGTTGAACCAAAAAACGGTTTTGCCGCCGGAAGAAGCGTATCAAATCTTTCTGCAAAGCCGGTCATTGACCCCACAGCAACTCATAGCGGTTATTGCACGAAGCTAAAGAGGGAGTCCCTTGAAAATAAATCACAGTCTGGGCAAACAGTATGAGTGTCTGCGCGTCAATTAAGGAACTGCCGTATGCGGGGAACCGCAGGTACGATGGCGTGAGAAGTCGGCAGCGTTAGCTGACTCCTGCTCGATTATTTATAGAAGGGGCAAGTGCCTCTGTTTATTTCATAAATCATAAACACTGGGCTAGAAAGTACTGGAAACCGGGCAGCCAAGATGTATGATATCATCATGATGGTGTGAATGTAATTAATTTCACGGGATACCCATACCCATCCTCGGCCTGGTGACATTCATTTGTATTTGGAAAAAATTAAATATTTTTAAATTTATCCGATAATACAAGTAAAGATAGATTAAAAAAGTGAGGAAGCAAGTAAATTGATATAAGCTGTCCAGCATCTAGCGGAAAAAGAAATGAAGAAAAAAAGTCCGAATCCATGCCGGTTGCAGGACAGCGGAGTAAATAAAATTCATCTAACGAATTCAGTCATTGATTTTCTTACACCTTATAATGGAACGAACTATTCTTATGATCCTCAGGTGAAGCAAGCCGAGTTTCAATGGCTATATTTTCTGATATTTTTGATGCTCCCGGTGAACCAAAAATTTTTTTATTACTATTGAATTTGTTGATGAAAATAATAATCCTGTGCATTTTTCAAATTAAGTTTCAGCAACCGGGGCAGTCTGTTATTCCTTTTGAAGTAGAAGATTTATCGGATGTTTGGTCTGTTCCCATTTACCCAACTCTTAATATTGAAGCAGCTGATGGAAGTAATCGGCCGACATTCAGTCATTGGACAATCCTATCACCTCAGTGGCCTAAGCCGGACGGCCTTTCTGTGGGAGCTGGACCACAGCTTGAGAACAGAATCAAATTTAAGTTTTATGATTATACCTGATGACGCGATCACGCCTGTTGCCTATGATGAGGCCGCAGCTGCCGGCGGAAATTTTTCTTCATGGTTTTGGAACGGTTCATTAGATCCCGCTGATAGGTATCTTGTAATGGTCGGTGTGGCTGATTCGGAAAATAGTTGATCTGACTGGCAGACTCCATGTGTTGAAGATGATCTAAAGGTTCTGTTTTTAATATTCAACATGCCGCTGTCACGATCGGCGTCAATGGGCAGGCCGTTTATAGTACACGTGTATATGCCCATGCCATGGCTTATCGGACCCCTATAACACAGCAATCGTTTCGATAAATTTATGGAGATGAAGAAGAATGGAAATTCGTCCATTACAAACATTCCTTGCCGTGACCCGGCCGCAGGGACAGGCGTCAGGAAGCGTATCGGCACCGGCCGCAGATCAAAAGGCCCAATCCATTAAAGTTGATACGTCAACGATCTGGCTGATGCCCGGGTCTCCGGAAGACTATACGGAGGAGGAAAAACTTAAGCTTTACAACAAGGCGGGAGTTAAACAGGTCTTGTATGTCAGGCTCGTCAATCCCTACGACTGGCAGCCGGATTATCATTCCGTATTGGAAAAGGGATTAGATCCGCAGGCCTATCCGCAGAAAATTACCGATAATCAGTCCGTTGTGCCGGCGGGCGGAGAGACGATGGCTGACGAGACGAAGCAGCTTGTCAGCGAACAGGACGCCCAATCGGCAAACCTGGCGACGCCGATTGCGGACAGTTTGAACATCAGCCTGTTTGCCCCTTCGTCATCCGGAAACTTAACTATTCTCAGCGCTGATGATGCACTAACAACGGACTGGAATTTAACCAACGATAATCCGAATCTTCTGGCCGAAGCCGTAGTAGCCTATGATAAAACGCAGACAGAAATTGAGCAGACTTATTCCGATCAGGCCATCACTCAACGTGCGGCGGCAACAGGCATCACGAATCTGACTGCCTATGAACAAACTCAGGATCAGGCTCGTGATGCTGAAAAGTCGGCTGCTGAGCAGAAGTTTGAGAATGAAGTGGAGGCGGGCATCGGGTCTTATGTGACGGATTTATATCAATTTTTTGATCCTTCGCAGACGAATGCAGGGGGAGGATTCGACTTCAGAGCGGAACAGCTCATTGAAAACTCGACCTTTCAGCAAACTCAGGATGATATGGCTAATTTAACGCTTGAATTGAATAAATTATACGCACAATATAAGCAGACAAATTCCGTTGACTACTCAAAAGAGAGCGTCGGAGAAGTTGCCGCTCAGTTTAACGCTGCTGTCCTAAATCAGGCACAGACCACAGTGGATATCTCCGGAACTGATTTTACCTATAAGGATTTATATGTGTCTCACTCAGTCCTGCGGGCGATAGGAAACAATGATCAGTCTCTATCCGACCCTTTCCCGGCAGCGCTTGGTCAGTCGGGCATAAATTATCTGGCCCAAAATGAGATGACATCCGGGGCGGCGGCAATGCTGAAAAAAGGGTATGCTGCCTCGCTTGATCAAGCGATCACGCAGCTGAACGATCTTGTTTATGGTGAAGATCAACCTAGTACGCCGGATCGGGCTTTTCAGATGCTCGGGAATCTTGACACGAGTTCTGCCGCCGCTTTTTCATCCGGTTTCAGTCAGGCTTTCTCTCAGCTTGAGGATGAGTATGCTTCCCTTGGAAACCTTAATCAGAGCGGGATCAACCATTCTAATGCGGCTCAAACAGAGCTCGGTAAGGTTCAGGATCTCTATAATGTCCTTCAAACTGTTTTCAATGAAGCCGGCTAATCAAAGAGGCCCTTTCTCTAAATGCGGATCATTCGATGCAATTGACCAGACTGTTGTAATGATCGTGGCCTCCGGATTCTTGGGAAGACGTTTGATCGGCTGAAGGTTAGTTGCACTTCCCCATCCGGAATGATTATCCGGCCATCATGAACGAATTCTATCCTCTTCTTTGCCGGTAACAGCATTTCTTCGTTTCAATCTGGAAACGTGAGAGGACCGGCGTGAACCGGAAGGGGTACCTCCATGGACACGCTGTAACCATCCTCTCTTATCATTCAATGCACACCTCAGCATGAGTAACTGAACTCATTTTATCTGAATTTTTCAACACAGTATGTGCGCGATAATCTTAGTAACATATTAAATATTGAAACTATCCGGGGAAAACAACGTACTTAGAAGAGACATTAAAAGCGAAAATTTATATGATTCATCCATGCTTTTTTTATCGCAGGAATTCTGCACAAATCACAATGAGCGGGTTTTGTGATTTCTTCAAAATCCAACGTGTTCGCTGTGATCAAGGGCAAGCGGACTGTGCGATTCATCCATCAACGCCCGCGTCAGTTTTTAGTCAGGCGCAGGTCTTTTTCTCAAGGAAAGCTACCGTATCTGGCTGAATAATTGTCTCAGGCAAAATTCCTGAACGACCATAAATGACCAACAGGCGGAGGAGCATTAATTTGAAAATAAAACGGTTGAACAAAGCTACACGGTATACTGATTTTCGGGAAATGATTTACGCGAGCGCAAAGAAGTTCAGGAAAAAGCATGCTTTTCAGATAAAGATTGGGAGCGGGAGCTACCGCTATGTGACTTATTCTCAATTTAAAGAGGATTACAGAGCGTTAGGCACGCATTTTCTCGATCTGGGCCTGCTTGATAAGCGAATCGCAGTTGTCGGAAAGAACAGCTATGCATGGGTGCTGCACTATGCCTGCGCTGCTACAGTCGGTGTGGCCGTTCCAATTGATCGCGAACTGTCGCCGGAAGATATGCGCCATTTTATTGTCAGTGCCGGCTGCACGGCGGTGTGTGCGGACAAAGAGATACTTGAACAATTAGAACCGCTGCTCAGCAGTGAATTATTGCTTTTGTCTTTGCAGGATGCTTTACGGCCCGTGCCTGCGGACGATACACGAATTGACACCGTTCCGATTGCTGAGGATGAAATGAGTGTGCTGATTTTCACTTCCGGCACCGCCGGAAAACCAAAAGGTGTGTGCCTTTCTCAAAAGAATATTTGCTCGAATATCTTTTCGACCTCGCAGATCGTGAAGATCACGCCCCGCGACAAAACCCTTTCGATCCTGCCGCTTTGTCATACGTACGAATGCACATTGGATTGTTTGCTTATTTTATCGCGCGGAGCCTGCATTGCTTACGCAGACAGCCTGAATGCGATACGCCGCAACATTCTTGAATACAGGCCAACCGTTCTCGTCGTCGTTCCCGCACTGCTTCAGCTTTTAGACAAGCGGATTCAAGCGGCTATTTCAAAAAATGGTCCGGCGAAGTACCAATCAAAATTCAAAACATCTTCAATCTCAAAGGCGCTTCGAGATTTGTCCGGGTTTGTAAGAATGATTATTCGCCGAAAAGTGAAGAAATCGCTCGGGGGCAAAATTCATACGTGCATTGTCGGCGGAGCCGATCTCTCCCCTGCTGTGGTAGAGGATTTTCTGGCGCTTGGCATACGGGCTTTGCAAGGCTATGGGCTCACTGAATCTGCTCCTCTTCTGGCGGGAAACAATGATTTTTATTTCAATGCCCAATCGGCCGGCGTTGCTATTCCCGGCGTCGAATTGATAATAGACAGCCCCGATGGAGCCGGTGTCGGCGAAATTCTTGCCAAGGGAGACAATATCATGCTTGGATACTATAATGATCCGGATGCCACGGCCGACACTTTCCGCAACGGTTATTTCCGGACAGGTGATTTGGGATTCATTGACAGGGACGGGGCTTTGTATATCAAAGGGCGCATGAAGAATGTGATCGTAACAGCTAACGGCAACAACATTTATCCGGAGGAATTAGAAGCGCGGCTTCTGGAAAAGGAGACGATCGGCGAAGCCCTTATTCTTCCCGGAAATGATCGCAATGGAGATACCTGCGTGAAGGCTAAAATTTTTCCTAATTTAGACTGCATGACCCAAATAATAGGTCATCTGCCCGCAAAAGAAGAAATACAAGCTATGGTAAAATCAATTGTTGATGAAGTGAACAACAAAATGCCGGATTATAAACACATCCGTGTGTTTGAAATTCTGGAAAAAGAATTTGAAAAAACAACGACGAGGAAAATCAGACGATGTGGTATGAATCTCGCCTGATTGCATCCGGCAAACGAAAAGAATTCCATTAGCCGATCGAAGGATGTCGTATTCAAAACATGTGAAGGTCGGCAGCCGGCTCAGACAATCGAAGTCAACCAAAACTGTGAAACCTTGATTGAAAGATATGGCCAACCTTCAGAATAACGATGCTTCGTAATCCCCAAACCCGTTTCATTTCGAAACGGGTTATTTTTACCCCCCTAGAAAACATATAGACTAACATCCTGCATAAAAAACTTCAGCCGATCCTTCCCTGTATATAAAAATTTATGATTTAAAATGACTAAAATCCGCCCTCCGTCATATCAGGATAATAGATCTTTGTCATATAATATAAACCCCGGATTTTTTATTGTTTCTTTCTTAATAATTTTTATAAACCATTCTATGAAAGGAAGGACCGTGTAATGCGATCAGACACGGATCTCGTCGGAACTGTCCAAATTAAACCTGAATTTACAATCATCATTCAATCCATTTTCAATGACACGCCTTTCCATACATCAAAATTTCATTTGAAACGTTTTAAGCAGCCCAAATTTCGACCGTTTTCCAATCTGTTAAAAAAAGAAAAAGGCCCTTGTCTGCTCGAAAATACAACCGGGGAAAATAGCTGCCTGAGCGGCGATCTCTGGCACTTTGAAGCGGAACTGACCGATTATGACGACGAGATCAATTCATTTCTCACCGTCATCGAGACCTTCTGCAGCAAACTCCACTGTGTCACTCAAGAAATAAAATTTACATACACGCCTTTCGTCCGCCTGACCGACAGCGCGGGTAACCTGATCAGCTATGTCATAAGAAACCCGGACGACTTCAATCCCGATCACGGCTGTGACGACGGTGAAAACGATCCTGAGTACATGAGAAACAAACTTTTCATTCATTATGTCAATGACTTCGAAACACTGTTTGCCCCGGATCGGCAGGAAGAAAACAGCGGCAGCAATTTGATCCGAATAGTGAACGAAAAACATCGGCGCTTTTTAGATGACCTTCAGAAAATCAAAGACGGCAATAGCAATGTTTTAAGAAAAGAGGCCAGATAATGGGGAAAAGCCCTTTCTCACTCCGAACTGATCGAGTTGAATCATATTAAAATGTAAGCATGACAATTATTTATGGATCCCGGAAGGAGTTAAATCTGCCAAAAAGAAGGTTCATTTGTCTATGCGAAAAGACCGCATCGTTTGCTGCGGCAAACCGATGAGAGTTCTCAGCATTTTTGATCCCAATACCGGTGAGTCATCAATTATTTATGATCTGTGACCATTGCCATCAATCTATTGAAATTAAAGAAAAAAATGATATAAAGAGTGCTCATTAAGGGGGGTGCTCTTTTTCGTATGCTGTGTCCCTGATGTTCGGGACACTTTAATGGGGAAGGGAGTTAAATCTCTGTAACTTTTTATTGATAATTACGCTATGGGTAAATACCCTTGTTAAGAGAAAAACAAAACGGCAACACTGATGGCTTATGAACCTTTGGTAAATTTAGATTGAACCGCCGCTTGATAAATTGTCCGACTCTTTCAGGAATCAGTATCACTGTATTCGTTCTTGTGAAATCATTATAGTTCGCAAGTAGGCAGGCAATGTTTACTGGTTTGTAGGAAATGGGCTCCCTGTTGCATAGCAAAGCCCGGCATTAGCCGGGCTCACACATATCGGATCTTAAACTATCTTTAGAACAAGAGCGCACGGTGACATGTTGTGAATGTTCACTTGCTTTTGCCTGGAATCAACCTGGCAGAATTTAGAATAAAGATGGACTCACTGACAACATGGATAACGGCTGCGATAATCGGTGTTAGGATCCCAAAGGCTGCAAGGAACATGCCGATCACGTCTACGGCCAGAGTGCCTGTAAAATTAAACTTCACGATGCGGCGCGAGCGATGAGCAAGAGCAATGAGTGCTTGTACATCGGTCAGTTTCGAACTGACAAGAACCACTTTTGAGGAATCACGGGCAATGTCTGTACCACTTCCCATAGCGATACCGACGTCCGCATGCGCCAATGAGGGGGCATCATTGACGCCGTCGCCTACCATGGCGACATGATGACCCGCCCGGCGCACTGAATCGATCACTGCCAGCTTTTCTTCTGGCATGAGTTCAGCATGGACCTCGTCAATATGAAGCGCGTCGGCAATTGCTTTGGCAGTCGTCTTTCTATCGCCAGTAAGCATGATAACACGCAGGCCCAAGTGTTTAAGTCCGGCAATGCTTTCGACAGCTGTGTCACGTACCGAATCTGCTAAGAGGATTTTACCAATAAATTGACCGTCCAGGGAGACATATACAATGCTGGCGATAGCATCTTCTGGTTGATTTTTCGTTCCTTCATTCTCCATGAAGGACTTGCCGCCAATATGTGCTGAACTGCCGATTTTTACGGTATGACCATTAATTAGGGTTGTTAACCCTTGCCCAGGCTCGTTTTTGAATGAGTCTGGCTGGCTGAGAACTTCGCCTTTTTGATTGGCAGCCGTTACAATGACTTTGCCAAGGGGGTGTTCGGAATGCCATTCAGCGCTGGCGGCAGTTGCCAGCAGTTCGCTTTCACTGATGCCGGGAACGGGTTGCAAGGCAGCGACCTTTGGAGTACCGCGTGTCAACGTACCGGTCTTATCGAAGATGATCGTATCTATATGAGAAAGAGCTTCCATGTACGCCCCCCCTTTAACAAACGCGCCATTGCGGGCAGCTCTTGCAATTGAAGCAAGCATAGCCAGTGGAGTACCGGCTGCAACGCCGCACGCGCCGGCAACAATAATGACATCAATGGCGCTGTACAGATTTTTAGTAACGAACCACGTGATTACGGCACCGATGATAGCCGTGTACACTAGGAAGGCAGCAAATTTGTCGGCTAAACGTTGAACAGGCGCTTGGGTTGATTGAGCCTGACGCACTGCGGCGATGATTTGACCATATGAGGAATCCTCGCCGACTCGTTCCGTGCGCACCTCAAGCGCCCCATTCTCATTAACTGATCCGGCATATACATATGAACCTTTAGTCACATCCACTGGCATTGATTCTCCCGTGATCCGTGACTGATCTACGCTTGAAAAACCGGTTATAACTGTTCCGTCAATGGGTATCCGTTCCCCAGGTGAGATAATAACAGTCTGATTTAGTTGTACCTCACTAAGCGGAACTTCCTGAATCTTCTCGGTTTCGTCGGTTCTTTTCTTGATTCGCACGGTATCGGGCAGAAAAGTCATTAGATTAGTAAGGGCACTTCTTCCTTGGTCCATGCATAAGTCCTCAAGAATGTCTGCTGCCAAGACAAAGGTAGTGATGATGAGTGAAGTGACCCATTGTCCGATAACAGCTGCAGCGGCAATGGCAATGAACATTGAAAGATCCATACTCATTTTTTTATGACGAATGTCCTGCCAAGATTCCACGATGATTGGCCAGCAGCCGAAAAGAAGCCCTACGGCAGTGATTCCGACAATAACCCATATCTGGTAGGGAGCCAATGCCTCGGTTACGACCACAACTACTGCTAAAAATGCTGTAATTAAAGCTCGTGCAAGATCTCGGCGATTGATGCGTGACCAGATGCTTGGACTATTTAAAGTATCAACATCAGTTGTCGTTAATATGGTGTGTTGGCTTTTTGTCATTGATATGCTCCCCCTGAAAAATGGCTTGAGCGACGAGATTGTACGCGTGCTCGTTCATCAAGCTGTAATAGATAGTTGTTCCTTCACGGCGTGTGCGCACAAGTTTACTCAGACGCATCTTCGCTAAATGCTGTGAAATTGCAGTCTGGGATTTGCTTAATCTTTCGGCAATTTCGCCAACAGAGATTTCTCCCTCTTCCTTTAAAATTAGAATGATGCGGATACGCGTTGCATCAGCAAGTACAGAAAAAATGTTCACAGCCAGATCAACATAGAAATTGTTTTCATCATATATTCTAATATTCTTATCTTCATCCATGCGCATATACTAACATTAATCCGGCAATCTGTCAAAGTGACGAACTGTCCTTTTTGATCGATCGGCGTGACCTGATATTTTAAATTTCCGGCCGATTACAAGATTAAAGGCAGGTATTTTTCCCGGATTGTCGATTTTCATGTTTCAGCACTTCCCAATATTAAATAGTGATGAAAAGCTGAAAATGTTTATAGAATTTCAAAATACTCCTAACATTCATTCCTGTACCTGCAGACAGAGTGGTATCGCTAAAAGTTGAAGTGCGCTGACAACAGTGTTTGTAGATGGGCACATGGAAAAATTACAGAGGAAATAATTTTCTTGCATGAAAGTATGCAATGTGGTAGCATCTTAAATGAAACTAAATGACCGAAATGTTCATTCGGTCAGAAACCGGTGATAACATGATGACTGCAGATCGAAAAGAGAGTATTACCCGAGCTGCGGAAAAAACCTTTGCGGCGTTCGGATACAAGGCAACGACGATGGATCTTGTTGCCCGGGTAGCAGGCGTCGGCAAGGGAACTATTTACACTTTTTACAAGAATAAGGAGGAATTGTTCTATGAAATCATGAATCAGTTCATCGAGAAGATTAGAAAAGTGGCAACGAACGCGATCCGGCCGGATGATGCTTTCTTTGATAATCTTCATCGTGCCTTGTTCCGGGTACTGGAGTTTCGAAAAGAACATCAGCTCTCGATCAAACTGACCCAGGAGATCAAGGAAATCGGCACGGCCCAGGCCAGACGGGCATTGGGTAATGTGGAAGACGCGATTCTCGACTTTCTGGTGGAAATTATCAAGGATGCCGAGAGAAAGGGAGACATTAAACCGTGCGATCCGACAGTAACGGCCTTTGTGATCCTGAAACTCTACATTACGCTGGTGTTTGACTGGGAGCAGCGCCATGAGCCGCTGACCAGCAGGGAAATTGCTGATCTGCTTGAACTTTATCTGGTCAGAGGGCTGAAAAAAATAGCGGGTTAGTTTTTTTTACTCTTGACTGACTAAATGAACGAAATGGTCATTTAGAACAATCCATGAATCGGGTCCTTATCTCGTTTTCAATCTGAAAGGGTGCATACATTGATGAATGTCATTCAGTTAATTTGGGCGGAATTGAAGACGATTGTCTCGAAGCCACACAATATTGTCGTGATGGTCGCCGTGATGTGTGTTCCGCTTCTTTATGCGGGAATGTTTCTTTATGGCTTCTGGAATGCCTTTGGCAAAACGGGCAATCTACCGGTGGCGGTCGTCAATCAGGACAATGGAACAAAAATTGCCGGCAAACAGATTCAGGCGGGCCATGACCTGGTGACTAATCTGAAGAAGAACCATGATTTTAAATGGCAGTTTGTCAGCGAAAAAGCTGCCCAGGACGGTTTTAAAAATAATCATTATTTTATGATCGTTCGTATTCCAGCTTCATTCTCAAAAAACGCTACGACACTGAGTGATAGCCAATTGAAGCCTGCGAACATCTATTATCGAATCAACCGCGATTACAACTTTATTTCCGGGAAAATGGCGGATGCCGGCGTTCAAAAATTGAAAACAAGCATCGCCAATGAAATCACGAAAACCTACGCAAAATCAATGTATACACAGATTGATCAGCTGACGAAAGGTCTGGGTACTGCTGCCAAGGGTTCGAACGACCTTGCCGGCGGCGGCAAGGCGGAAGTCGAGGGACTGAATCAGTTGAAAAGCGGCTATCAAACGCTGATGTCCGGAACAGCTGAACTGCAGAACGGCGCCGCCAGTCTGGCCAGCGGTGCTTCTCAGCTCAATACTGGAGCAGCTCAGCTTGCCGGCGGAGCATCGGCAGTCAGCAGCGGTGCCGGAAAACTGGCCAGCGGCGCAACTACCCTGAACAGCGGTGCCGGCCAGCTCAGGCAGGGGATCGGCCAGTATACCGGAGCCGTCGGCGGCCAGCTGCTTCCCGGAGCCAATCAGCTTTCGAACGGCCTGAACCAGCTCAACGGCGGTATTCAGAGCCAGAATCTAGTCGGTCAGGTCAGTCAGCTGAACAGCGGCATGCAAGAATTTAATTCCATTATTCAAGGCCTGCCGGGACAGATCAATAGTTCGATTGATCCGGCGGCGATTGGTCAGAGTGCAGTCAATTCAGCTATTTCTCAGGGCCTTTCCGGTCAAAGTAAAAAATCTGCTTCCGATCTTGCAACGGAAGTTACAGGTTCAATCGGTCAGTCCATTAGTTCTTCTGGAACGCAATCTGCCGTCAGCGCAGGCATTCAGGAAAATTCAGATGTTAAGACTTCTTTGGAACCTTTGTTCATTGCAATGGTTGAAAAAGAAAATCCAGGTATGACAGATGCGCAGGCAAAACCGTATGCCGACCAGGCAATGGCTAAGCAATTACCTGCTCTGGCCAATGCTATTGCTCAGAGTGCTACAGAATCGATCAGCGGCAACGTTAAGAATGATAGCTCTGCAATTGCGGCTGCTTTGCAACCATCATTGCAGCAATCTGCTGAAGATACAATCAGGACCACAGCATCTTCAACTGCTTCACAGATTAAAGATGGTATTGCTTCCAGCTTTACGCAAAAGGATCAGACAACGGGTCTGACTCTGAATCAGGCTTCGCAGCAGCTGGCTGATGGGACGTCGCAGCTTGCGGGAAACAATGGTGTTCCGCTGATCGCTTCAAGCGTCAGCCAACTATTAAATGGAGCGGGACAGTTGTCCGGCGGACTGAACACACTGAACGGAAACTCAGCGGCTCTGAATAATGGCGCATCCGCGGTGACAAGCGGCGCTTCTTCCTTGGCCGGCGGTGCTTCGTCACTGTCTAATGGATCGCAGCAGCTTGTCGGCGGCACCAATAAGCTCAGCAATGGTGCCGGTGCGCTGAGCAGCGGTGCAAACACCTTGGCTTCAGGGCTGAACAGTGCTGCATCCGGCCAGCAAAAACTGGCTTCCGCAACGAACCAGATAACCGGAGGAGCGCAGAAAATATATAACGGGAATGCGAAACTGGCGGGTAATCTCGCTGATGCGCACAGCCAGCTGGCGGATACGCCGACCAATGATGCCCATGCGACAAAGTTCTCTCAGCCCGTGACGTCGATTGATGCGTCGTATCAATCGGTCAGTACCTTCGGATCAGGCTTCACACCCTATTTCATCTGCATCGGCCTGTTCGTCGGTGCATTGCTGCTGACTATTATCTATGATCTTGGCAAGCCCGCCGGTTTGGCAACCGCCGGATGGAACATTGCATTGAGCAAGTATTTTATTACTATTCTGATGTCGGTCGGTCAGGCATTGCTTGTCGACCTGGCCGTATTGAAAGGCCTCGATCTGCAAGTTAACCATCCACTGACGTTTATCGGGTTCACGATACTGACAAGCATGAGTTTCATGGCGATCATTCAGTGGCTGGCCGGTTCCTTTAATAATGAAGGCCGTTTCATAGCCATAGTCATTCTGCTCTTTCAGCTGGTTACCAGCGGAGGAGCCTATGCAATCGAACTGATTCCGAAGTGGCTTCAGCATATTTCTCCGTTTTTGCCGATGACATATGGGGTCAACGGTTTCCGAAACCTGATCGACGGGAACCAGCATCAGATGCTCGTAGGAAATTCACTTGCCCTGCTTGTGTTCATATTGATTTTCCTGACCTTGAGCATTATCACCTTTTCGATCAAATTCCGCTTTGATCGTGTTCATAGCAAAGCGGCATATGTCTCTTCGGAGCCGGATATGGAAGACAATATGTAAAAAGTAAAGGGCATCGCTGTGAGACCGCAGACCGCTTCTCTTTTACGTAAAAGAGAAGCGGTCTGTTTTTTTCTGCGGCACGGATCAGTGCTTGACCATAATATTCTCTGGGTGTCAGACCTACTTCTGCATATCCTCCAGATTATGACCATTCTTTTGTTTCGGCATCTCCTAACAATAATATTTTGTTCTCTATCCGAATGTATGCTCTACCATTGATTTCAGGCGATGGGTGTCCTTCATTACAATCAACAATATTCTTGAGCTGATCGTAATTTTCATTTGCCTGTTAATTTTATCGAATTTGCTTTTAATTCTTCGTATCGTTCTTTATCAAAAGGGTCTCTTCCATCGTATAAACCAGCCTCTGCGAGTGCGGGCAGTCGTCGATACTTAATTAATTGCCAAAGTGATCAGATCTTTTCCGGTATTTTCATAAGAATTCAAATTAACCGTTTTAAGCCATTTTAAGTTATAATTTAATTATAGCTTAAAATGGCCTATTCAAACGGGGTGATTCAAATGATTCAAAAAGAACGATTGGCGTTAATCCTGTCAAAGCTTGAATTGGAAAAGGCTTTAAGTTTAAAGGAGATCATTGCTCTAACGGGTGTTTCAAGGGATACTGCCCGCAGAGATATCGTAAAATTGTTTGAGAATGATCTGGTGAAACGGACGTATGGCGGGATTACCCTGCCTAATTCGTTCAGGAAAATTGATAATTATTTAGAAAGAAGCTCTGAATTAAATAAGGAAAAACAACAACTGGCTGCTGCAGCCGGCAAACTGATTCAAGATGTTGGCTCAATTTACCTTGATGTATCGACGACTGTTAGTTTTATTCCTCATTACCTGAAAACGATGCAGGCAGGCAGCGAGTTGTTTGCAGCAACGAATTCAATTGATATAGCTGATCAGCTTCTTAGGGATACAGAATGCACGGTACGTATTCTGGGAGGCAATATAGATAGAGAAAAAAGGTGCGTAATTGGTACCAGGCCGCTTTCGGAATTAGATGACTATAAATTCGGCATGGCCTTTTTAAGTGCTGTAGGCATTGATTCAGACGGTGTTTACTATGCTTTTGAAGAAGATATTGATATGAAGAAGAAAATAAGATTGCAGACGGAAATCCTTGTATTATTAATTGATGCTTCAAAAATCAATCAGACTCACAAGTTCAGAGGATACGAATTGAGTGATATAGATATCCTTGTAACCAACAAACAATTACCTGATGGCTTAGTCAGCTTACTTAACCAATCAAGAGTCACTGTTGTCTATACGGAGGAGGGAGAGCATGATTAATACGCTCTTATTTGACGTGGATGGAACGTTGATTGATACCGAATATGTCGTGATCGAGTCATTGCAGAAAACCTTAAAGGAAGAATTGGGACTGACCATATCTGATAAAGAACTGGAATTTGTATTAGGAATTCCTGGTGATGCAGCTTTAGAAAGATTGATCAATTCGACGGCCAGGCAAAAACAACTGTTAGAAAAATGGAATCAAAATGTGATAAAATTGGCCGGTCGAGAAAAGCCTTTTATGGGTATACGTCAATTGCTTTCACAATTAAGTAAAATGGATTTAAAACTGGGAATTGTTACATCCCGAACAACTCAAGAAATGAAAGACGAAATCGATCGGTTTGGCATCACTCCATTTTTTGATAGCATCATAACAGCTTCCGACACGACAAAGCATAAACCTAGTCCGGAACCTATTCAGAAGGCATTGGAGGTTTTGAATGCCCGGCCGGAAGAAGCAATTTATATTGGTGACTCTATCTATGATATGCAAAGTGCTTATGGCAGCCAAGTGCTTTTTGCTCTTGCGAAATGGGGAGCAAAGGAAAATAATCAGCTGGCAAAAGCAAAAGTTATCTTAGAGACACCGGGAAGTCTGATACACTTTATTGAAATTAACAGTCAAAATTAGATCAGTAAAAAGGGCAGAGAGATATTATTTCTGCTCTTTTTATTGAACAACTTTTACATCGCTTTTCAGCCGATAAATGAAGTTTTGGTGCTAATGCGAGCAAACAGCTTTATTCAAACATAACATCCTTTGATGTGCTTTTGCTTAGTTGATGATCAGGAACAAAAAATGGGATGACATATTTTACGAAAATTTATTTGAAAGGACTGGAATGCCGATCTTATTCTTGACATATGTATCGTTTGTATGATACATATGAACTATCTAATTTGGTTACAATCATTTAAAAAGGAAAAATCTTATGAAGAAAAGAACATCGTACAATTTAGATAGAATTTTATTGAATCAAAAGGTGAAGATTTCTGAAGATCTACTCAAAGTTAAAAGGGTAAAATTTAAAAAAGATGTTTTGAGAGATGCTTTTAATCATATAGGTTCATTTCTGTCGTACAGAAATTATGAAAATCTGAATGCTGAAGCTTTAAAAAAGCAATTCGGAACTTTACAAGCAGATGTTTTACTTGTGCTTGGCAACTCAATTCCTTACACAGCTGAACTGGCTGCTAAATTGTATAAGAATGGCATCTGCAAAAAAATAATGTTTAGTGGAGGAGTTGGGCATTCAACGCCAATACTTAGGGAGAATGCCAAACAAAAGTATCCTTTTCTTAATGTGGAAAATAAAAGTGAAGCTTTTATTCTTGCAGAGATTGCTAAACAGCAGGAAAATATTTTGACGGAAGATATATTATTAGAAGAAAAATCTTCAAATACCGGGGAAAATGCATTATTTTCTTTAAACCTGCTTCAAAATCAAAATATATCTCATAATAGCCTGATTTTGATACAAGACCCTCTTTTGCAGTTAAGAAGTTTTGCAACTTTGCAGCATTATTTCTCAAATAGCAAAATAAATATATTAAGTTTTTCACCATTTATTCCTTATCTGAATGAACAGTTTAATTTTGCCAGTCAGAGTGAGATATGCGGCATGTGGTCACTGAAGCGGTTTATTGAACTTATTATTGGCGAAATTCCAAGGTTGCGCGATGATAGATATGGGTATGGACCATGCGGTAAGCATTACATGATTCATATTGACATTCCCCCACGAATTGAGGAAGAGTACAGTTTAATCTTAAAATCATTTCCTGATTCTAGAAAACGGCGTCTGATCTGAAAGCGGACAGGTATGATTGTCCATTGAAATAAATATGAAACATGGGGATGAAAATTTGGATATTAATTATTTTAAAAATACATTTCGCTTTTCTACAGACAATAATATTCCTTTATACGAACAGTTGGCATCATATATAAAAATTCAAATACAGGCAGGCATTTTAAAGCCCGGCGATCAAATGATTACAGAAAACAGTTTATGCGAAGCGCTGAATATTAGCCGGACAACTGTGCGCCAATGCATGAATCGTTTGGTAGAAGAGGGACTGCTTATTCGACAACGAGGCAAAGGTTCTTTTATTGCCGATCAAAAGTTCAAACGCAATATAGATTATTTATATAATTTTACGGAAAATATGCGCAGTATTGGCGCTATTCCGACTTCTATTGTGTTAACAAAAGAGGTAATTAGTATAACAGATAGCCGAATGGTTGAATTGTTACAATTACCAAAGGCTAATCCAAAGGCATTTCATCTTATTAGATTACGTTGTGCTAACGGTGAACCCCTTCTTCTTGAAAACACATATATTCCATATTATCTATGTAATGAAATTGAAAGATTCGACTTTCAATCAGCATCTTTATATGATACATTAAATAATCAATATGCACTCAATTTATATCACGCATCTGAAACAATTGAATCCATTATAATTAAAGAACGGGTTGCTCATCTGTTAAAATGTAATCCCAACATTGCCGGGTACAGGATTGAACGAATTTCACACTTGGATTCCGGTTATGTTTTTGAATTAACGACTTCAACGACTAGAGCAGATAAATGCGTATTTCGTTTGGAATTATATAAAAAGACAGCTTCAAGCAAAGGCAAGTTGGATTTCCAGCGCAGTTTGTCTATATAAAGTCTAAAGAAGATTGTCTAGAATAAAAATTCTAGGCAGTTTTTTTATACTTAAAAACCGATTTATTTAGAAAAATGGACTTGATTTATTGCAATCAAGTCGTTAACATCATAAATGTATGATACAAATCATACAAAAAAATATCCCGCATATTAGGAGGCATTAAATGATGAAGCCAACAAAAAAAGCAAATGAAATGACAACAAAGGAGCTGGCGCGTTATATTGATCAGTCTGTGCTGAAACCCGAATTCACACAGGAGGATATTCGCAAATATGCGCAGGAAGGCATTGATTTTGGCTGCGCCACCATCTGCATCAACCCTGCCTCCCTGGACTTGGTTTCCAAAATGGTCGAGGGTACCGAGACGGGTATTTGTGTCGTCTGTGATTTTCCCTTTGGGCTCTCCACTACCGAATCCAAGGTTCTGCAGGCAAAAGAGTACTGCAGCAAGTACAAAATTCAGGATTTGGACATTGTTTCAAACTATGGCCAGTTGCGCAGCGGCAATGACGATTTCGTAATCAACGACATCAAGCCCGTGGTCGATGTTTGCCACCAGTACGGCACCAATGTCAAGGTCATCATCGAAACCGACGCCTTGGACGAAGAACAAATCAAGGAAGGTACCAAGTGTGCCATCGCTGCTGGTGCAGATTTTATTAAATCTTCAACCGGTTTCTTTACCGGTGGCCCCACCAGCGGTGCGACGGCAGAAGTGGTTAAGACTATGATTGAGGCCGGCAAGGGCAAAATTAAGGTCAAAGGCTCGGGTCACATCCGTACACGCGAGCATTTTCTTGAACTCATTGATATGGGGATCGACCGCATGGGAGTTGGATTTAATTCTACTCCGATTGTTTTAAATATAAAAAAAGGAAGCAAGATTAGATCCGATCAATAAACCGGCCATCGATGAACTAACTGAGAATCCGGATGGTTTGTGAATGATCATCAAAAAAAGGAGCGATCAACAGATGAGCAATTTAAACTTAAATGTGAAAATTTATGCGGATGGGGCCGTCATTAGCGATATGCTGGCTGCTTACCGGACCGGTTTTGTTTCCGGATTCACAACCAACCCGAGTTTAATGAAGAAAGCGGGCGTGACGGACTATGTCGCGTTCGCCGCGAAAGTGGTCCGGGCGATCCCGGATCTCCCGCTTTCCTTCGAAGTGTTCGCCGACGACTTCGCAACGATGGAGAAAGAAGCGGAAAAAATCCAGGCATTGGGGAAAAACGTCTTCATCAAAATCCCGATTACGAATACGAAGGGCGAATCGTCCGTGCCGCTGATTCAGAAGCTGGAGGACCAAGGCTATTCGCTCAACGTGACGGCGATCTTCACGACAAAACAGGTGGAAGAGACCGTGGCGGCGCTCAATCCGGACGTTGAAAATATTGTCTCCGTCTTTGCCGGGCGGATCGCCGACTCGGGGGCGGACCCGATTCCTTATATGAAGAAAGCCGCCGGGATCTGCCGGACGAAAAAGGGAGCGAAGCTGCTTTGGGCCAGCACCCGGGAAGTGTTCAACGTCTATGAGGCCGACCGGCTCGGGGTGGACATCATCACCTGCCCGCCCGCCGTCATTGAAAAGCTGAAGAGGGTCGGCAAGACGCCGGAGCAGTTATCGCTGGACACGGTGATCGGCTTTAACCGGGACATTCAGAAATTAGGCTTCTCCATTTTAACGGAATGAACGCCCGCCGGATGGGCCGGAAGGGAGCCTGAATCGGCCGATAGAGCAGTGAATTTGGCCGGAAGGGGGTCTGAATCGGCCGATAGAGCAGCGAATTTGGCCGGAAGGGGGTCTGAATCGGCCGATAGAGCAGCGAATTTGGCCGGAAGAGGAGACAATCTGGCCGGGGTGAGACCATTCATATGATCGAAAAGATGATCTCTTGCTTGGGATCATCCTTTTTTGGTACCGACGCCCTCGGGGAAAAAGCATTTAAGGGGACACTCATAGTTAGCCTGTTCACTTCAGAGCGTCAAGTGTGGCTTTGGCAGCTTCTGCGATAAGCGCATTGTCATAGGTGGCATCTTTCGTATTGCGGGTGGACAGAATGGCGATGATAATAGGCGCTCTGTTCGGCGGCCAAACGATGGCAATGTCGTTTCGCGTGCCATAGCCTCCGGCCCCGGACTTATCACCGGCTTCCCAGCCTTTTGGTACGCCGGCGCGGATCAGTTGGTCCCCAGTACTGTTTCCACGCATCCAATCCGTGAGGAATTTACGTTTATCAGTTGGGAGCACATGGCCAACCGTGAAAGCCTTAAGGTCGGCAGCAAGCGCTTTTGCTGTACTTGTATCACGGATGTCTCCCGGAGCAGCTTCATTCAAATCTGTCTCGAAGCGATCAGCTTCGGTCGTCCTATCGCCTATTTGTCTAAGGGCCTTTTCAAATCCATCAGGACCGCCCAGTTTCTTAAGTAAAAGGTTTCCTGCGGTGTTATCGCTGTAGCGAATGGCAGCCTCGCAAATTTCCTCAAGAGTCATACCGGTATCCACATGTGCCATTGTAATTGGTGAATACGTAACCAGGTCGTCCTTAGTATAGGTGATGATTTTGTTTAATTGGTCAATTGAGTTTTGCTGCAGTACTGCTCCTGTAGCTAAAGCCTTGTAGGTAGATGCGTAAGCAAATCGCTCATTGGGCCGATAGGCGACTTTCCGGTTTGTACCGGTGTCGATAGCATAGACTCCGAGCCGGGCATCAAATTTGCTCTCAAGTTGTGCGAACTCGCGGTCTATATGGGCTGGTATTTTCTTGACCGCTCTGTTGGGCCTGTCAGCAGGTTTTTTGGCGGTCATCGACCAGCCGGCGAGGGGCAGAATGGCAATCACTAGCAAAAGCAGGGCCGATATAATATGCTTGCTGAAATTATAATGTGTTTTCTTCAAGACCTTAACCCCTTTTCTATTAATAATAGATGTCTTTAAAATAGAATAAGCGTGTTTAAACATTATGGCCTGAAGCAAGACGCTGTGAAGAGTATGAAATTGCTTTGTTTCACGTAAAAAATAACGACTCCCTCGCCTGACATGAAAACAGGGGCGGAGTAAAACTTACGGGCAATATTTTAACAAATGAAGCAGTACCATTCAGATAGGCCCATCCTTTTTTGAATAGGCAGGCTATCCCCAAAGGGGAAAAGCCGATAAAATAAAGATTCATCGGAAATTAAGTTGCGGCTGTTTGTGATCGACGAATTTCCGGTATTAGCCACCATACCAGAATGAAATTGATTAACATCAACATGGCAGTGGAGATAAAGACCGCATTATAATCAAAAGCCCCGGCGATGATACCGCCAAGAAGTGAGCCCAGCATATTCCCAAGGGCCTGAAAAGATTGATTCCAGCTGAAGATAGTTGATGTCATTGCCGCTGGTGAATTTTTAGTCAGCAGAGTCTGTATTTCAGGGAACAAAGCACCATCGGAAATCCCGATCATTAGGCGCAGCAGGGCGAGCAGCCAAATGCTGTGGACGAATCCTTGCGGTAAATACATGACTGTGGCGAAGATATAGCCGAAAATCAAGACACGGCCGGAACCATGGCGATCACCATATCGTCCGAGCGGCGGTGACGCCACAATATTAGAAATCCCTGGAAGTGCGGCAATGAGTCCGGCTACTATCGTAATCGGGCCGACATCATGCATTAATTCCTTGACATACAAACTGATAATCGGTGAAATGGAGACATTGCCGAACTGAACGATCAGCGTCGAACAAAACAACACGATGATCAGCTTAGGATTAGGAAACATGGCTAATGGGTTACGGTGCCTGGATTGCTGCTGCGGGTGTTTCACAGGCCGAAAGTTTTCCTGGACGCAGAAGTAACTCAAAAGGAACGTCAGGAACAACAGCCCGGCGGTAATGAAAAACGTTAATCGAATAGAAAAAATTTGCGCCAGCGTGCCGCCGATCACCGGGCCTAGAAGTATACCGCTGGTGGCCCCGGTCATTAATGTACTTAGCGCGGCGCCGCTGTGTTCTTTGGGTGTCTGCCCCGCTACCAGAGCCTGAGCATTTGAAATAAATCCGGCAAAGACACCTTGCAGTGCCCGAAAAGCAACCAGTTCCCAAACGTGGGTGACCGTGCCCATTAAGGCCATAACTACGGCAGTTCCCAGCGATGCGCGCAGCAACATAATTTTGCGCCCCTTGCGATCAGCTAATATCCCCCAGAGCGGTGAGGCAAAAGCCATCACCAAAAAGTTGGCGGCGTAGACCAGACCGCTGTAAAAGGTCACTTGCTGCTTTGTAAAATTACCTAAACTGTTAACGTATAAAGATAAAAAAGGCATGATTTCGCTGAAAGCCATACTGGCAATAAATGTACAAAACCAAAGCACATGAAGATTTCGATGCCACGATTCTTGATTTTTTTCAGTTTCATCCAACAGACCTCGCCCCCTCAGTTTAATGCCTGTTTAATGGTTCCGTTTACGACACGTGAGGCTTAGAAATGATCACATAAAATTGATCATAAACCCAATTATGGATTATCTCAATTTTTGTGTATTATTTAATTTCCAGCATTCGCTGTTGCCAGGATTCATTAGACGGCACAATAAAGTAAGATCGAATACCGGATGATGGGACACTTTCGTATTATTTTTTAATGATCATCGTCAGTAATTGCTTTAGATGAATGCCACATTTTACGACAGAAAACAGGGCATAGTAAGGAGATGTAAGTTAGAACTTATCTGGGGATGAGAAATGTGCGATGGAATAATGATTGGATGCGTATGGCAATCATCGTCTTAATATTTTTCAATTGTTGCTTTATCAGGCCGATTAACTCTTTTGCAGCCGGCAGACAATATAAGATGAGCGGAGGAATTCCTGATCCTGTTTATAAAATGAGCGCTGTTGGCAGAAAGAAAATTTGTTATTTAACCTTTGATGACGGTCCTTCAGCATTTTCCAATAGAATAATGGATCTGTTGGACCGTTATCATGCCAAAGCAACTTTTTTTGTACTCGGTCCCAATGTTATAAAATACCCCCAGAGCGTCAGGCGTATGGCAAGGGAAGGATTCACCATTGGACTGCATGGTATCAGCCATGATTATAAAAAGTTATATCGTTCAGAGGAATCACTGGTGGGAGAAATGAAAGAGGATCAAAAAATCGTCAGACAAGCAGCCCATATTACAACGCCGTTTATTCGTGTACCGTATGGCAGCTATGTATTTATGAAAGCGCCTTATTACAAGGCAGTCACTCGAAATGGATTTATCATGTGGGATTGGAATGTCGACAGTCAGGATTGGCGATATAGAGATCAGCGATTTGTTCAGCGGACGATTCAACAAATTCAAAGACTTGAGGAGAAGAAACAAATACCGGTTATTCTGCTTCATGATCGTGCTACGACTTATCAGTCTTTTGAATTATTACTTCAATACTTACAACGCCAAGGGTATCAAATGAAACGCATCAATGCCTCGATGCACCCTTTGCAGTTTCCTAAAAGGGAACATAGCTGAAGTAAGATTTAAATGGCTGCGAAAGGTTTATTAAAAAAGGCTCTCCGATGCAAGATGGTAAAGTTATTGAAAATCCTTTTATTAAGGAATTTTTAATGCCTATCCCAGTACACTTTTGCGAAATTTGAGGGATAAAATCTGTGTTTTAATGGAAAAATAGTATGGCAAAATTAAATCCCGAAAAACTTTGACCCTTCATGTGTGTTTTAAAGTATATTTTTAAAAAGGAGCTGTATCAATATGTCTGGCGTACTTTTTATAAACCAGCCTTAAAACGGGCATGTTCATCCGGCACCAGGCTTGGTTGATGAATTAGTAAGGAAGGAGGAACAAGTGAATGATTTTTGCTCTGAAAGATATAGAACAAAGAATAGAGAGGCAGGCACTACATTTAAAGGCTATGATGAAACCGAATTCTATTCAGGCAATTTAGTTTTATATTCACTGGTCCGCCAATTTATGACAGGAAAGAAAAGATCGATTTTCGTTTCGATAAATCAGCGGATAAAAAAGTGGAGTATATCTCATTAGGTATGGTGCACAGGCAATAAACTTTATGATATATTTTCAAAACATTTGCTGAGGCCGATGCTGTTGTAGTTATGACATTTTAATGAAAACTTGACGTGGCTGCAGAAATGGTGTAATATGGCTTAAGCAGTGAAGGGATTTCAAAGAAGATGAGTCTTAGCTGTTCGTTCTATTTTAATGATTTCAGTATGATGAAGTATAGCATTCATAATTCTCATGTTATAAAGAGGTTATCAGTGTGCAGTACCTTTGTTGATACTTCTCTATAATATGTGAATTTTTTATTTTCCAGCGATAATTCGGCCGATTATGCACCGCGCAGATCTAAGCAGGGCGATCGCTTCGGGGTAAAACGTACGCATATCAAAATTTTTAATCAGGAGTGATTATAGTGACAGGCAGCGTAAAATGGTTTAACGCAGACAAGGGTTACGGATTCATTGAGTCGGAAGGCAACGATGATGTATTCGTACATTTCAGCGCCATTCAAGGCGACGGATTCAAATCGCTGGAAGAAGGCCAAAAGGTTGAATTCGATATTGTTGAAGGCAACCGCGGCCCGCAGGCAGCTAACGTCGTTAAGCTGTGATTAAGATGATTTAAGAAAAGAGGATGTCTTTAAAGTCAGTTTTCTGACTGAGACATCCTCTTTTTTATATTATATTAAGCCCGGCATGGTGATGGAATTCAAAACTCGAGGATGAAATTTGATTTAGTTAATGCATAATAAAATGACCTTTACTTTACATCCTTACATGGACATCCCCTAAAGAGATGCAAGATAAAAATTTACGGATTTCTGAGGCTTCGGCAAAACCGTTAGTGGGGCCGGAGCGGCGCATGGTGAGGACTCATAGCCGACATTTTACCGGTCCAGACGACCGGGCGTACATGGATTCATAGCTCCTTTTTATCATTTAAGCAGGCAATAACATAAGGCGTATGAGCGGATGCGGTGACACCTTGGCAAAGGTGTCACCCTTTGTGCACCGGAACATGTTGTAGAAATCTAATAAGCCGCAGCAAAGTGCTGCAGCTTAACATGTCATTTAATCTTGTGCGGATTTTTATGATTCACGCAGCCAGGCCTTAGCGAGCAAAAGTGCACCTTTGGCGGCATTCGTATCCGCCAGGTCGTTGAGCATGACAAAATCATGAATAATACCTTGAAAACGAACGGCCGTCACCCGGACACCCGCTTCTCTGAGTTTATTAGCATAGGCTTCCCCTTCATCCCGAAGAACGTCGGCTTCGCCTGTAATAATCAGCGCTTCAGGGAGCCCCTTTAGTTGCTCAATCGTTGCCCTTAGCGGTGAAGCAGTGACTTCCGATCGTGCGTTTGCATCCGTTGTGTACTGATCCCAGAACCATTGCATCCCGTCACGGCGGAGGAAATAACCTGTGGCAAATTCTTTATATGATTCCGTATCAAACGAAGCATCGGTCACCGGATAGAACAGCAGCTGTTTCTGGATCGAAGCGCCGCCCCGCTGTTTTGCCATTAATGTGATCGCTGCACTCATATTTCCGCCCACACTGTCTCCGGCAACGGTAATCCTCTGAGCATTCAAACGATAGTCATGGCCGTTTGCCACAATCCAGTCTAATGCTGTATAGATTTCTTCAAGGGCTATCGGGTATCTGGCTTCCGGCGAGAGACTGTAATTCGTGAAAACAACAGCCGAATGCGAGCCGACAGCGAGTTCACGAATCAGACGATCATGGGTATGCGCGCTGCCGAATACCCAGCCGGCGCCGTGCGTATAAAGGATCACCGGCAGCGTCTCATCAGCATATTGCGGCCGCACGATGCGAATTGATACTTCTCCTTTAGGCCCGCCTTCAATCTTCAGATCTTCAATATCAGCAGGCAATTTTTTGACAAATCCGGATTGCACCTGCTCAACGGCTTCCCGCCCTTTTTCCGGACTCAAATCAAACAGATACGGCGGATTGGCTGTCGCCTCGACAAACTTTTGCGCTTCCTGCTCAAGAATCGGTTGGGTCATCTTTTTTGACTGCCTCATTGGAATCAATCTCCTTTTTGATTTTGATGGCTGTGATAAAATCAGAAAACCTCAGACAGGAAAACCAGCCTGGCCGCTTACAGATTCCGCTTGCCGGATTCCTGACTTGGACACGGAGCCCGACCCGCGGCCCTAACTGCTGACCAACCTGTTGATCCATTAGAGACTGACCTGCCGGACAGAATATATCCCCTCGAAACACCGATTATCAGATTAAAGATTTTATAGCCTGCAAGGCCCCTTCGTAATTCGGATGATTGGTCATTTCTTTGACGTATTCGACATAGCGGATAATGTCATTCTCATCAATTATGAAAATCGAACGCATATCCAATTGCAGTTCTTTAATCAGCACGCCGTAGGCACGGCCGAACTCACGGAACTTGTAATCGGTCAGCGTGACCACTTTATCAATGCCGGCAACGGTGCAGAAGCGATCCTGAGCAAACGGCAAATCCACTGATATCGTCAGAACGGCCACGCGGTCGCCCAGTTTTGCCGCTTCTTCATTAAACCGACGTGTTTGAGCATCACAGACTTTGGTATCCAATGAAGGGACGACGGAAACAAGTTTGACTTTGTCACTGAAATTCTTAAGGCCCACTTCCGTAAACAGGTCTTTATTTACTTTGAAATCCGGTGCATGATCACCCGCCTTCAATTCGGGTCCAATTAATGTGATCGGATTTCCTTCGATTGTTGCTGCCCCTGTACGTTCTTCTGCCATACGAAACGCCCCCCATAATGAAATAGTTATACAGATTTTTTAAACAACAAGCCGACAACATTAATTTCCGGCAGTCACCTCCTTAAAGGATATAGATTGTTTAAAATTATATTGTGCACAATATATATGGCTAAAAATTTTATTTATTAACGAGCTGTACAAAATTATGAAGACAGCTTTTTATGACGGGCTGTTTCGCAAGATGGCCCTGGTCAGTCCCTTGATCGTTTCGTTCAGTTCCTTTATTTCTTCTGCGGACTTGCCGCTCGATTCAAGCAGCGATAATGGAATGCAGGCGGCTTTTTCCCGCAGCGCGCTGCCTGTGTCCGTCAGTTTTACATTGACAACTCTTTCATCTTCTTTTGAGCGTTCCCGAATGATCAAATGATTCATTTCCATTCGTTTCAAAAGCGGTGTCAATGTTCCCGAGTCTAAATCGAGAGCCATGCCCAGGCCCTTGACGGTGCTCTCATCTTTTTCCCACAAAACAAGTAAAACAAGATACTGCGGGTACGTGATGCCCATGGTTTTCAATTGTGGGTGATACATTCTCAGAATGGCCCGCGAGCAAGCGTATAAAGAGAAACAGAGATGATCCTGCAAATAAAAAACTTTATCCAACTTAATCCCTCATTACATATTTAGCAGTTATTTAATTTCGTTAAATTAAATTGTTCACAATAAGATTATAAACAATAGCAATGTCCATTGTCAATTATTTTACGCTTAAGCCCGGATACCATGAACATAGATTTATGTGTATTGGTCATGAATTCACAAAAATAACCGGATCAAAAGTTTGAAAAAGTGTCTCAATAGATGCCTCCGGCGGCCCAGCAATGAAAGCACTGCATTTTTTTACTTCATCCGCATCAGCAGGTAAATAAAATAGGGGGCACCGAGAATCGATAGGACAATTCCGACAGGCAGTTCCATCGGGGCGATGATGACTCTTGCGACTGTATCGGAGAGGAGCAGGATGCAGGCGCCAAGGAGAGCGGCCAATGGCAGGACGTATTCATAGTTCGGTCCCGTGAGCCTGCGGGCGATATGAGGGGCAATCAGGCCTAAAAAAGTCACGCCGCCCCCGACAGCTACACAAGATCCGGCCAGTCCGACCGCCATTATGAGAAGTTTCATCCGTTCTTTTTCAAGGGATACGCCGAGACCCACCACGATCGATTCATCGAGGTGCATTAAATTCATATAACGGACTTTATATATGGCCAGCGGAATCAGAACAATCAGCCAGATAAAAGTGATCCGTACATAATCCCAGTTTGTTGCCCAAATACTGCCTGAAATCCAGGTCAGGGTTTTCGTAAAATCCTGAGGGTCCATTTTCATTTGCAGAACCGTTGTACCTGCCGAAAAAGCAGCATTCAATCCAATTCCTGTTAAAATGAGGCGGGCCGGCGTTATGCTGCCGTTTGTTCTCGCAATCCCGTAAATCAGTATTGCCGCCAGGCAGGCACCGGCTAACGCGGTGAACGGCATGACAAAAATGGAGAGCGTTCCTGCCAGAAAGCTTGTTCCATTAAAGAAGAATATGTACAGCACAACAGCAAAGCCGGCCCCTGCATTTATTCCGATAATGCCGGGATCGGCAAGCGGATTTTTTGAAACACTTTGCAGAATGGCACCGGAGACAGACATTCCGGCCCCAATCAGGATTGAAAGCACAATCCGCGGCAGCCGGAACTCGAAGAGGGTAATCCGCTGATTTCCGGTGTCGCTGCCGAAGAAGGCTGACAACATCTGCGATAATGGGATTTTCATGGCGCCTGTATTAAGGCTCACCGTAAACAAAATGACCAGTAAAATAAGGAGTACCGCTGCCAGGATGCTGAATCTATGCCTGTCTTTTAGATACTTTTCCATTTATAACCCGCCCCCCTCTTTCCGGGCCAGATACAGGAAGAACGGAACGCCAATTATGGCAGTAACCGCGCCAACCGGCGTTTCAAAGGGGGCATTGATCCATTTTGCCGCATCATCCGCAATAATCAATAAAAGAGCCCCGAGAATGGCCGAGCAGGGAATGATCAAGCTGTAATCCGACCCGACAAGGAACCGGGTGACATGCGGGATGATCAATCCGACAAAACCAACCATGCCTGCAAGGAATACGGCCGCCCCGGTAAGCAAAAGAACGGCGGTCATCCCGGCAATATAAACAAATACAGTGTTCTGACCAAGGCCTTTTGCGATGTCATGACCGAGGCTTAAAAGGGTAATCGAACGTGAGATGACCAGTGCCAGCAAAAGACCGGCTATCATGGCGGGAATGACATATTTTAACTGGCTTAATTGAACACCGGCAACGCCGCCTGCATACCAGTAGCTTAAATCCTTCGAAATATTGAAACGCAATCCGATAGCTGTTGATAAAGCACTAAGCAAAGAAGTTATTGCCGCCCCGGCCAGGGCCAATTTTACAGCGATATTCCCGCCCTTTGCCGCCGCGGCAATGGTAAAAACGAGAACAGTCCCCAGACCTGCTCCGGCAAATGATACGAGTATGAGGCCCTGATAAGAAATGCCCGGGAAAAAGGCAAAGGCAATGGCCATGAAAAAAAGTGACCCTGACGTTACTCCCAGGATAGAGGGGGAGGCGAGCGGGTTTCGCGTGATCCCCTGCATGATTGCGCCGGAAACGGCCAGCCCCGCCCCAACAAAAGCAGCAGCAACCGCCCGCGGCAGCCGAAGTTCATGAATGATGACCTGTGCCGGGTTATCTGCGTTATAAAAAAACAGGCTTTTCCAAACGGTTGTGTAGCTTACATTTGATGCACCCAGATGTATCGAACCTGCTACTGCCAGGATGATGAAGATCCACCCGAAACCGAGGATGAAATAAGCCGATTTCTTTTTATAAGGTTTATCTTTCAGGCCGTGCGTCTCATAATCTGTATGCTCATTTTCCATTTCCCGAGACCTTCTTTCCGCGCTGAACTTCTTTATGTAATCTTCCTGATGGTTTTGTGGGGCATTTTCATTTTATATTGAAAAAAACATTGACATCCTCTGTTAACTTCGTTTTAATTGATGTTGATAATCATTATCAGTAATTTTATTTAATATTTTATCATAACGATAGGGGGATGAAAATGGTTTACAATCAAAAAATAAGAAAAATTGCCCAGATATGCGGGATCGTACTTCTGTCTATTGGACTGACTGCCTGCGGAAGCAATCAGTCGGGTAATGGAAGCAGCAGCCAGTCTTCTAAAGGGCAGCAATCCCAGACACGCCAGATGACAGATGCGATGGGACATAAAGTGAATGTACCGGTACAGCCTAAACGTGTTCTTGCTTCTTACATGGAAGATTATCTCGTCGCACTCGGTGTAAAACCAGTCGCACAATGGAGCGTCAGCAACGGGATTCAGGAATATTTGCAGGATGATCTGAAAGGAGTTCCGACTATTTCTTATGACCTGCCCTTTGAAGAGGTTCAGAAGTTCAAACCGGATCTAATCATTATGAATTCCGCTAGTATGGTCGAAGGCGGGAAATATGAGCAGTATAGCCAGATCGCCCCGACCTATGTAGCAAGCAAGGAACAAAACAATGACTGGAGAAAAGAACTGCGGGCAGTCGGAAAAGTTCTGAATAAAGAAGCGAAAGCCGGGCAGGTGCTGGCAGATTATGAAAAAACGGCCAAAAAAGCAAAAGAAAAACTGGCGGAGAACGGGAGAACACCTTCTGCCGCCGCAATTTGGCTTGTTAATAATAAATTCTTCATCGTATCCCAAAATGTATCGAGCGGTACTGTCCTTTACAATGACCTCGGTTTGAAAGTTCCGGATGTCGTAAAAGAAATCTCTGCAAAAGCGGTAAGCAACTGGAATGCCATTTCGCTTGAGAAATTGACGGAATTGGATGCAGACTATATTTTCCTTATAAACAGTGATAAAAACAGTGCGACTGAGCTGGATCGTGCATTATGGAAGAACATTCCGGCCGTCAAAAAGCATCACGTGGCTGAATTCTCCGCAAATTCCAGCTGGCTTTACACCGGAACGATTGCCAATCAAGAGATAATCAGAGATGTGCTGAAAACGATTGATAAATAATGAAATGAGGAGAATCTCTTATCGAGTATTTTACTAAGGAGGCCCTTTTCTTGAAAAATTATTTCTCTGGAGAGCCTCATCAGATCGAAAGTAGATTCAGCATTGGCATTCGCTTGATTGCTAAATATTGAACAGGTTTAACCGGCTCATACCCGATTCCGCCGCTTTACGGGTTAGGTTAAAAATCTATTTCATTAGAAACATTGATTCATAGGAGGATCCGTAATGCCAGAGCTTTGTGCAGAAAACTTACATGTCGCCTATGGAGATATAAAAGTGATCAAAAATTTAAGTTTAAATATACTTAGCGGAAAAATCACAGCGATTATCGGGCCGAACGGATGCGGCAAGTCGACTTTGCTGAAAGTAATGGCGCGTCTTCTTCTTCCGAAAGACGGATCGGTTTATCTGGACGGAAAAGAAATAGCAAAAGAACCGACGAAGAAAATTGCCCGAAAACTGGCGATCCTGCCTCAGTCGCCTGATGTCCCGGACGGGCTGACTGTCTCTGAACTTGTTTCCTACGGAAGGTACCCGCATCAGAAACGGTTCGGAAAGCTGAACCATGAGGACTGGAGGGCAATTGAGCGCGCGCTCGGCATCACCGGAATGGAAGGACTGAAAGATCGGCCTGTAGATGCGCTCTCAGGCGGACAGAGGCAGCGGGTATGGATCGCACTTGCTTTGGCGCAGGATACGGAAATGATTTTACTGGATGAACCGACAACCTTCCTGGACCTGTCCTATCAGCTGGAAGTGCTGGAACTGCTGCAGAAACTGAATCGGACAGAGCATCGTACCATCGTGATGGTGATTCATGATTTAAACCAGGCAGCGCGTTTTGCGGATCACATGGTTGCCATGAAGGACGGCGAAATCTATAGTCAGGGAAGTCCTGAAACCGTCATCACGGCAGACATGATGCGTGATGTCTTTCGGCTTGACGTCCAAATCACGCTGGATCCGAAGTACGGGCGGCCGGTTTTCCTGTCCTATGATTTAATTAAACCGCACAAAGAAATGCACACAAGAATGGCATAGTCTGATTTTTTTTATGATCAAGACAGTAACCCGATGGAAGGGTTACTGGTCTTTTATTGACCGAAAGCCGCGCATTTCTATACAGGAGGGGTCTGAAGTTGGAGAATGAACGATATGATGTAACGATCATTGGCGGCGGGCCGATCGGTTTATTTACAGCCTTTTACAGTGGCATGCGGAATTTAAAAACAAAAGTATTGGAAAGCAGCGGCGGACTGGGCGGCAAAATCACGATGTTTTACCCGGAAAAAAAGCTCCGGGATATTGGCGGAATCCGCGAAATAACAGGCAGAAGGCTTGTCCGCGAACTGATCGGACAGGCGGGGACTTTTTCACCGACGATTCTCTGCAAGCAACATATATCGGATCTGGGGCGGCGTGCAGATGGGGTATTCAGATTGAAAACGGAAACCGGCAATATTCACCTTACAAAAACCATTATCCTGACGGTCGGGGCGGGAATTTTTAAGCCTATTAAGCTGGGCATTGCCGGTGCAGAACGCTTTGAATCGGGCAATCTTCATTATACTGTCCATGAGCTGGAGCCGTTCAGAAACAAACGTGTGGTTATCTCGGGAGGCGGAAATACGGCCGTGGATTGGGCCGTTGAACTGGCATCCATTGCCCAAAGCGTTGCCGTTGTCCATAGGCGCGAAGAATTCAGCGGACATGAGCGGCAGGCAGAGCGGATGAAACAGATGGCGGATGTCTATACGCCTTACTGTATGACAGAGCTGATCGGGAATGATAACACGATTAAGCGTGTTGCCATTAAACATTCCGATACCGGTGAAGTAAAATGGCTTGAAGCCGATGAAGTCGTTGTGAGTCATGGCATTCGCGGCGATTACGGGGGAATATCAAAATGGGGCCTTGAACTGGCAGATGAGCGGATTCAAGTAAACGGAGCAATGGAAACCAATATCCCCGGGATTTATGCAGCCGGCGATGCCGCGATTTATCCGCATAAATTAAAATTAATTGCCGGAGGATTTGCAGAAGGTCCGGTTGCTTTAAACAGCGCTGTCCGCTTTATGTTCCCGGATGCAGGGCCAATGGCCATGTATTCCACTCATCATCAAGCCTTTTTGAAATAGAAAATGTTCCGGATTTTCGGCCGGAGCATCATCCAATTTGTTCATGAAAAAAATGTTGCTGCACTTCATGCGTTTTATAAGTTCAAATAACGCCCGGCCTGATCATACGGTGGGCGTTATTTGCTGTTTGCCGTGCTCACATAATGCGGTGCGCGGATTATAGAATTCCTGCTATTATTACCTGCTACATTATTATATGGATGGATTCCATCCGTTTGACAAATGTGACCTGTAAAATCATCGGCTTGATTACAGGACCCGATCAAAACATAAACTTAACGACCAGCAAAAGAATGAGCAGGTAAGTCAGGACATAGACGATATAGCCGAAAAGGTAGCCATGTTGTATATAAGACACAAATCTGACTTTTTTTCTGATCGCATAAAAAATTTTCTCGTAGGGACTGATGCTCAGGACCTGCCGCGCACGCGTCCATACATGAATTGACTGAGGCACCGGCAAATGGCCGTTTTGTTCCTGCCGAATGAATTTAAAACTCAGCAGATCGCTGAACAGCATGCGATAGATATTGCTGTATGCCGTAGCTGAATATTTGCCCGGTCTGCTGTAACCTGTCTGCCCGCCCTGCCATGTCCGAACCCGCCTGGTCTTGTACGGCCGCCCGGCTGCTTTAATTAAAGCCCAGGCGATCAATCCGAAAAGGATAAATCCACATAACAGATAAGTGGGAGCAATGCTCGCTATGTCTCCTGAAGCCGGTTCGAGCGTTGTTCCCGGAACCGGAAGCTGGTGAAGCAGCCGTCCCCCCAGCTTAGGCAGCAGATCGCCGGGAGCAACGTGCTGAAAAACATTCGGCATAATGCTTTGAATCGCACCATGAAAATATCCGTTTTCCATGGGGGCCAGGAAATTGAGAAACAGTGTCGGAAGAAATCCGAGCAGGGCGGAAAGACAGGCGAACAGCGTCAGCGCAGTCCTCGTGAGAAGAGGCATCCTTGGGCCCGCTTTCCGCCTGGTATGTGGCTCCGCGGATCCGAATGTATAGACATAGGCTCTTAAAAAAGCAGTCAATGCCAGTGCCGATCCCAATGCCAATAAAATTAAGGAGATACTGGCCATCACTTTTTCCACCGGCGAGACAACATTGTGAATCTGGAACAGGCCCTGCAGTCCCATCCATTCGGCAGTAAATCCACTGAATGGGGCGACTGTGGCTAAAGACAGACAGGCGACCAGAAAGGTCCAGTTGACGGTCGCCGGTATACGCCGGATCAATCCCTTCAGCTGATCCAGATTCGTCGTTCCCGCTGTGTTTTCAATCTCCTCGACGTCCAGAAAAGCCAGCGCCTTGGCCAGGCCGTGAGAGAGCATCAGGATCAGCAGCGCGGTGAAAGAAACGGCGGCAAAATCTGTATCTCCGTGATTGGTATACAAAATCACCAGGCCCAGATCAAGAAGCATAAAGCTGGTATTTTCTATACTGCTATATCCAAGGATATGCCTGAGATTGCGCAGAATGGTCGCATATAAAGCACCGAGGAAAACACCGATGCTGCCGACCAGCAGCATGGCTGCCCCCATTCCATCAGGGATGTGCCCGCCGAACCAGCTGAAATAAACACGCAGAATGCCGAAAATACCCAGATTGACGAGACTGCCCGCCAGCAGAGCCCCAAGATTGCCCGGGACGACCAGATAAGCACGGGGAAGCCAGAATTGAACGGGAATAATGCCTGCTTTGACGCCAAATCCGATGAAAGCCAAGATGGCGACTGTCAATCTGATTCCCGGTGAACAAGTTTGCAGATTTGCAGCAATGTCATTAAAAGTCATCGACAGATGCGCATGGCTCGGTAATAACAGGGCAATGACAAGGGCCAGAAAACCAATCTCACTCGTTACAATCGTTAGCAAGGCACTTCTGCGTGTTTTACTGTTCAGATGATCGGTCAGAACGTAGCAAAAGGCCATCAGCGACATACCTTCCCATGCAATGAGCATGGGAAGAGCGTTCGAGCTGACGATCAGAATATTGGTGAAAAAATATTGCAGGCCAACCGATGCCAGCGCCCATGTCCGGTAACCGACTCTGCGCTTTTTAACATAAGCAACATTATAAATCGCCACCAAAAATCCAATGACACCCATTAACGTGATGAAAAAGGCTCCCAGTCCGTCAAGGCGCCAGAACCAATGTCCGAAAGGAATAATTTGTCCCCATTCACCCAGGCGCTCATCATTCCCTGAAAGAAGACATTTTACGCCGATGACTGTATCAAGCAGACAGAGCAGGGCGACCAGGAACCAGCCGAAAACAAGCCCGCGGTTTTTAATCCATACAGTCCAAAAAATGCCGGTCAGTAAAAAACAAAGAGTTACGATCCAAAATAACAGTGTCATCGCCGGCTGCCCTCCCTTTGTTTATTCACCGCGATGATCAGCCCGTTAATCAGCGCAAAGGGATTGGGCGGACACCCTGGTATTTCCACATCGACAGGCAGAAAATCCTTTACACGGCCGGCGAATCGCGGGCTGCTTTGAAATAGTCCGCCGTTTATCGCACAGACACCCGATGCAATCACAAGCCGTGGCCGAGGCATCGCTTCGTACGTTTCAATTAAGATATTCTTCATGGCCTTTGTTACTATGCCGGTGACCAGCAGGACATCCGCATGCCTGGGAGAATCTGTGAAGAAAATACCCAGGCGATGAAAATTGTAATAGGGATTAGACAAGGACAAAATCTCCGATTCACAGGCATTGCAGGAGCCCGCATCAATATGACGGATATAAAGCGATTTTCTGAGCAGCCTTCTGATCTTCTTCTCAGTCAGCAATGTCCTCAGATCAGGATTTTCAGCTGACGAATCGGTTATATCCGCCGCGTCCAGCGCACCGCAGGTATCTTTAGTCCAGTGGGCATATTTGTCAATATACTCATCTCTGCCCCGCGGGTAGGATTCGGTCGATCTTCCGCTTCTGAGGCCGTCCCGGAGCCATTTTGCAAACATGGATCATTCATTCCCTTCTGATTTTTAACGATCGCAACTTGCGACACTCAAGGCAAAGCTCGTTTCAATAATCGGAAAATCAGTCTGAATATTCCCATTGGCTGCGGCAAGACCGAATATCGGCCAATTGCACCCTGAAGCCGAGCGGACATTCCAAAAACTGATCTTTCGATCGCTGTCAATATGAACGAGATGATTGGTTCGGCCTCTTGGGGATTCCACAATTCCCAGGCCCCATTTCTCAGGACTGATCCGATCGTCATCCTGCCATTTTTCCAGACCCCACTCCGGATCTTCCAGAAAGGCCAGCATCAATCGAACAAACTCCAGGGATTGTTTCCATTCATCGACACGTACCTTATAACGCCCGAGGGCATCTCCTTCATTTCTTAAATCGGTCATCAGTTGAAGACTGCCCAGATTAAGGGATTTTTGTGAGTAATCGAAACGGGCATCATGAAAAATACCGGATGCACGGGCAACCGGCCCGACCACGTCAAATTCTCTCACCCATTTAAGATCTGTTTTCCCCGTGCCCTGCAGCCTGTCGATAAAGGTAGAGGTACGACTTAAATCAAAGGTAAATCGATTGAATCTCCGGGCAATATCATCCAATTTTTTTTGGCAAAGTTCTGCATGAATTTTCCAATCAATAGTCGAGGGTCTGCCGATATGAACGGTTCCTCTCAGGAAACGTGATCCCGATAAATCAGCGTTGATTCGCAACAGTTCCTCTTTAATTCTGGCCATCTGCGCCTGTCCGACGCTCATTCCCGTCGCGCCTGCCAGCTGGCCGATATCATGCGCATGATTATACAGCCGCTCAAGTTCTCCGAGCAGCAGCCGCTCCTGAACGGTCCGTACAGAAACATCAATTTCTGCCGCTTGTTCCGCCGCTGCGGCAAAAGCCGCTGCATGAGCCACCGTTGAAGTGCCGCCGATCCGTTCAGCAAGCTGCAGAGCCTGTTCCGGAGCCATCCCTTTCGCGAGATCCTCAATCGCTCGATGCTTGTAGAACAATTGACTGTCCAAAAACATAATTTGCTCGCCCAGCAGATCAAACATATAGACGATCGATTCCATCACGTCGCCCCGAACCGGACCGAGCGGCATGTGAAAAGTTCCTGACCCATGCGCGACTCCCTCCGGCAAAGCTTTTTCAGGATAAAGGAGCGGTCTGGATTTAGGCCGGCCGGTCATCTCTATTCCCGTCCTGTCCGTTATCTCCCTTTCCAACCACAGAGCTGCGGGCCAGATAGTTCCTAAAGAATGAATGGAAGGGTCCTTGCCGGAAATAACTGTTTTTAGCCACTCCACTTTGCCTTCTTCATTCCCGGTCAGTGCGACCAGCGACCAGCCCTCATGATTTTCTCTAACTGCCGTATAGTGAAGGAGCTGTTTCATCTCGCGCTTTTCTAATATTCTTGCGATAAATCTGTTATTCTCGAGAACGATAAAATCTTCTTTCTTAGCCAATCTGTTCACACCTCCTCATTTGCCCATATACAGTAGCTGCTGCAAAACCATTGGAATAGCCGTACCCATCACTAATGAACCGATAAGATGCAGAAGCGGAGGAAATACCGTCCGCCAGGTAAACCGAGCTTTCCCGACTATCGGTGTATTTGGACGGCCGAACACCATCTTGAGTGCGTATCTGAGAAAATTAGCAAACAATATGGCCAAAAGAATTACAAGGACCACTGCCATCCAGATAAGGCCTTCATGCAGTGCACTGAGTATAATAATGAATTCACTTAGGAATAAACCGAAAGGCGGTGCCCCGGCAATCGCCAGCATCAGCAGAACAAGGAGCAGACCGGACCATTTCATTTGAAATAAAATGCCTCTTGCCTTTCTGATTTCCGTACTTTGATACTGGATCAGCAGGTTGCCGGAAAGGAAAAAAAGGCCGGGTTTGATGAGTGCATGGTTCAGCATCTGCAGCAGGGCGCCGTATACGCCGAACGTCCCCAGAGTATAGCCAAAAGCAATCAGCCCCATATTTTCAATACTGGAATAGGCAAACAGCCTTTTAAAGTCTTTTTGAACGCCCGTCATCGCTATGGCAACCAGAACGGTCAGAATTCCCGTCCAGCGGAGAAGGAAAGCAGCGAAGGATATCTGCCCATTAGCGGATAAAATATCATAGAAACGCAAGATCCCATAAAGAGCGATATTGATCTTAATCCCGGACAGCATCGCGCTGACCGGCGACGGGGCCATGCTGTGCGCATCGGGAAGCCAGGAGTGCAGAGGAACCAGCCCGGCTTTAATCCCATAGCCTGCAACAATCAATGCAAATCCCAATTTTAAATTCAGGGGAGGGATGCTGTGGCCGGCCGTCATCAGAGCCTGCCAGGATAACGATGATCCGAGACCGGCAGGCCTTCCCATCAGGATAATGACCGTTCCGGCCAGTGCCAGCCCACCGCCGATCTCCATCATGATCAAATATTTCCAGGTTGCTTCAAATGTTCCGGTCGTATTTTCATAATCGACTAAAAAAACGGAGGCCAGAGAAGTTCCTTCAATGCATACCCAAAGAAGAATGACATTATGAACGATCGGCGTCCATAATAGAAAAAAGTAAAAGAGCATGATGAGCAAGAAAAAGCGCATGTGTTTCCGATTTGTCAGCTGATATTTATCCGCCGACAGGTTTAGGTATCCCGACGCATACACGACAGAGGTCAGCCCGACGATCGTTATAATCATGAGAACGACAAGGCTCAGGCGATCAAACTGGTTGATTTCAAGCCATACCCCTTTTGCGGTTATCCATGCACCTGATTTAAATACAATAAGGACCAGCGCCACAAAAAGTGTTGCAAGAAAAGCGGCAATTTCCCGCGCTTTTGTCCATGGCAAAAGTGTCAACAGGATTCCTGCAGCCGGAATCATAAAGAGCAGTAGCTCAAGCACGCCATTCATCCTTTCAAATTCGTTAATTGTTTGACAGAACGTACTTTTGTACGTCTTTCAATCGATTTGACCAGTATGACCATACAGACAGCCGACCAAAGTATGATCAGATAGATCAGAATTTCAAAAAACAAGGGAAGACGGTTCAAAAAATAAATAACCATGAGATCTCCGGCAGCATCTACGGACAAAATACCGAAGACCTGTTTGCTCGGATCATGCTTGAGCAGAACAATGCTGATGCCCAGGAGCAATACACTGACGGCGGTTCCAATGAAGTCTCCTGTCCCGCGTCCCATCATGAATCCGAAAATGGCGAGGAAAGCATAGAGAGGGACGGCTTTCCGGACATCGATTAAGTCGCTGGTTACTCGGTCATGCCACCAGCTTTTTTTCAGAAACGAATAAATCAGAATCGGAATGGCGATCAACCGGATGATCAGCAGAGCGCTCCATCCGATAAAAGCACCGGACTCGCCGGTCTGGAAAATTTGATAGAGATAAAGAACCAGCAGGCTGACCACTTGCAGAATATAACCAGTCATCGCCAGCCGGGTTTCACGGACAACGCCGATCCATACCGTGAATAAAATCAAGGCCACATTGACCCATGATGGAATTAAATCCATTCCGCTGTTTCCTCCATATTCCGTAATTTAAGTTAAACTGAAAATAACCGCTAAAAGAGCAAATGTACCGGCAACGCCGAGGTATTCACTGATACGCAGCAGCCGGAGTTTGCCGATGGAAGACTCAATCCAGACAATTAATGCATCCAGGATCAAAAATTTGAAGAACAAAACCAGTTCTGCAGTCAGCAAATCGAGAAACGTCGCTGAAGATGCCAGCCCCCAGGGACCGAAAATGACATTCATCATGATCACGGACAGGACAAAAAATTTCATGGATCCGCCCCACTCAATCAGTGCAAGATCCGGTCCGCTGTAGTCATAAACGCGATTGGCATCGATCATCGAAAATTCCTGATGAGAACTTGGGTTATCGACAGGAATCCGTCCTGCTTCAGCCAGCAGCATCATAAAAAATGCGATAAAGAGAAAGATATGAATCGGAGAAAAGAACATACCGCCCATCGTCTTTGTCACATTGTAAGGAACCGTTGAATGTGCGGCAAATCCGACGCATAGCAGGACAAGAAACATGATCGGCTCGGTACAAAGCGATACAAAACGATTGCGTGTCGTTCCTACTCCCGCATACGGACTTCCTCCGGCGGTCGCTCCGGCGAGCAGAAAAAAGCCCCCCAGGCCAAGAATGAACCCTCCGGACAGCATATCTCCGGCAAAAGCCATGAAGAGAGGAAACGCCGTGAGGACCGGAATCAGCAAGGTAACGATTAGCGGAGCCGCAAAATAAATATAGGGGGCTGCAGAATAAATCCATCCGGCCGAATCAGGGACGACGCGTTCTTTATGAAATAATTTTAGAAAGTTCCAATACGGCTGAAAAATACTCGGCCCTTTCTTTCCCTGCACAAACTCTTTCCAGCGAGTTAATATTCCGCTTATCAGCGGGGCAAGAAGCAGCACGGTCAATAACTGAAGCAACTGCAAAAAAACGGCTTCCTGAAGAGAATGAACCACAAGGTAAACCCCCTCGTAACGATTAATGATAAATAAGGACCCGAAGGCCGGACGTTGCGCTGTAAATTGAAACTGTTCTTCCTCGGATCAAGGGACTGCGACATAAACGGCGGACTATAGCCTATAGCCCTCTTAACTGCCTTTTAGTGAACAGCCTCAAGTGAAAATGAAAATCATTTTTTCGATATCAAGCTAAAACATTTTACTTTTTTGATAAACACCGGACTCTTCTCCTCCCTGAAAAGTATTTCCACAGAAAATAGGGTAAAAGCTATACCTAAAACAGTGGGTTAGGAGCTCGCATGGAGTGCTGCACATGAAACATTTTCTGGAAAACCGATTTTAAGAAAAAAATGGCCCCTATTTTAATCAAAGATTAAAATAGGGGCCATTAGCATTCATTCATGCGTTAGGGTGAGCTCCATCACCAATTACGTATAGTAATTATAATGTCTGACCGATGATCTGTCAAAAATTTTTCAAAACAGAAAAACTTTAAATGATATCAAGGGTAATCACTAAATTTGATAATCAATGAAAGTTGTTTTATAAGAAACATGAAAAATTATGAAAGAGGATGTAGTCACATAAATGGTCACGAACTTAAATGATAACATTCTATTTTCCTGTTGATGCTCCAACTTAAGAAGACAATATGAACTATTTGAAAGCAATGAACAAGTTTATTTTGCTCACTGCTTTTATTTGTGAAAATAATTTTATCTTTTAGGGTTGCAATTTAGGCGAAGGCAGATTATATTGAGTACAGGAATAAAAGTTTCTTTAAAGAAACAAATATTCACTAAGCAAATAGGAGGCCAGAATAAATGTCTTACAAGGAAGGTGCAACGGCAACTGACAATGGATCTGCAGCCGGGGCTGTGTCAAAATTTAAGAGACGAGAGCATTCTGAATCCTTTAAAACAGCTATTGGGACGAAAAAAGGCTGGAGACAGGCACTTCCATTTGTCGGACCCGCCTTCATTGCAGCAGTTGCTTACATTGATCCGGGTAACTATGCAACGAACATTCAAGGCGGTTCACAGTATGGTTATTTGCTGCTATGGGTGGTGATTGTTTCCAATCTGATGGCGATTCTGATTCAGACTTTGTCATCAAAGCTGGGAATTGCCACTTCGCGCAATCTTCCGGAAGTTTTACGGGACGAGTGGAAACCAGGCGTTGCGATCTTTTATTGGATACAGGGTGAGATTATGGTCATGGCGACGGACCTGGCCGAATTTATTGGCGCTGCTCTTGGTTTCCATCTCGTCTTTGGACTGCCCATGATTCCTTCGGCAGTTCTGACAGCGATCTGTGCACTGCTCATTCTTGCCTTTCAAGTCAGAGGGTTCCGTCCACTTGAAATGGTGATCGCGACAATGGTTTTTATTGTGGTTATTGCTTTCAGTTGTGAAATTGCCTTTTCCATGCCACAGTTTGCGCCATTCATGGCCGGGTTCGTTCCCCATTTTCAGGGGGCGGGCAGTGTCATGCTTGCCGCCGGCATTTTGGGAGCAACGGTGATGCCTCACGCGATCTATATGCATTCGGGTCTGACGTGCCGGAGAGTCATTGGTAAAAATGCAAGTGAGAAAAAGAAAATCTTTCACTTTGAAATGGTCGATATTCTGATCGCGATGATTATTGCCGGATTGATTAATGCGATTATGCTGACAGTTGCTGCTTCAACATTTCACGGTCACATGGTGATTTCGGATCTGGATGTTGCTTTTAAACAATTTGGTAATTTTATTGCGCCGAGCGCCTCAATCCTGTTTGGCATCGGGCTGCTCTCGGCAGGCCTCTCGAGCTCATCCGTCGGGACACTGGCCGGCGACATCATGATGCAAGGTTTCATTCATAAGAGAATTCCGATTTTTATCCGCCGCGTTTGCTCAATGGTCCCGCCGTTAGCCGTTATTATTTCGGGTGCGAATGCGACAGGGGCCCTGGTGATGAGCCAGGTGGTTCTCTCCTTCGGCATAGCTCTCGCTATCATCCCCCTTGTTATTTTCACAAGTAAAAAACGAATTATGGGAGAACTGGTTAACCGCACACTGACTACGGCGACAGCATGGGCGATTGCAGGTGTGGTGATTTGCCTGAACGTTTTTCTTCTCTATCAGACATTTTTCGGATAATCAAAAAATTGTATTATCGTCTGTTCCTCCCCTGGCACTGTTCATACCGGGGGTTTTTATCAGAAGCCGGATCGTGTGTATGAGAAGGGAGTGTAATAGATGAATTCCCGTCCGAAATTCAGTTATACAGGAAAAGTAAAGGCTAAAAAGCCATGGGAAATATATCTGGGTGAGCAGCGGACAAAAGTTAAAGACGCACGGGAAGAAGAGGTTGATACGGACAGCCTTGCTGCTCAGTTCATCCATTTACGCAGAAAAAGAAAATGTTTTCAGAGAGAAATGACACGTTTACTCTCAGTCAATCAAAGCATGATTTCCCGAATAGAAATGGCGGGAATCGTATCTCATTGAATATCCTTATGGAAGCTTCGAAGGGTTTAGGTGCCAAGATTATTATTTCAGCGGATTCAATCACTTTAATCACGAATAAGTAACATCTGAGTTTTCTTCAGGCCTTACCGGGCAATAGATACAGGTTTTTGAAAAATTCAGTCTTACATCTTAATCGTTTCGTTTATCTGTCACATGATATTTAAGCAGCTCTGTATTTTTGAGAATGAGCCATAAAAGATGATCTGAAATGACGATAGATGAAAGAATCCAGAATACGGTGAAGGATTTAATTAATAAAGACCCTATGCCGGTTAATCCACTGCTCATGGCATTAAAGGCATTAAAGGAAAACATTCATGTCTTTCATGCAGATTTTGAATTTCGCAATCTTTTCGCCATTGCTAAGAAAAACAAAAAAGGCGTATATTTTTATCCGACAATTAGTGGGGATCAAAGAACACAGCGATTTATTCTCGCCCATTTGCTGGGTCACTATTATCTCCATTTTTTTCAAAATAAGAACGGTCAATTCTATCGCCAGTACCATTATTTATCTGATGCGATTTCTAAGAAAGAATCAGAGGCAGATAAATTTGCTTATCAGCTGCTTATGCTGATCAGGTAGTTAGAAAGCTCATAATCCAACACTACTCTGCTAAACAAATGGCAAACGTTTTTCAAATTTCCTCACAAAAGGTAAACATTCGGTTAAATCAAATAACCGAAGGAAATCTCTGAAACTTGATTAACTTGAGATTCATGATTATCACTATATTAAATACGTGAGGAGTCCGGTAATAATGTCAGAAACATTATCCCATACAATAAATGAAAATGGAGAAATCACTTATCGGAATATATTAATCGCTGTCGATGAATCCAAGGAGGCTGCTAAAGCCTTCGAAGCGGCTGTCAATTTGGCAAAGAAATACGATGCACATCTGTTGATTGTTTCTTTTTTAAACACCGGATCACTTGAAGCTTTAAGAACCTTTACTCCGCAAATCCATAACATGCGGGCGGAAGTGGCAAACCGGGTTAACATTTTTAAAAAGGAAGCACAGAACCAAGGAGTAAAAAGTGTCTCGGTTTTTACCGGTGAGGATTCACCGGCTTCAGCGATCATCGAGAAGGTGATTCCGCAGTACCATTGCGATCTGATTGTTTGTGGTGCCATGGGAACCACAAAATTAGATCGTTTCCTGATCGGTATCGGCAGTCAGTCCTCATATATGGCCCGGCTTGCCCCTTGTTCGGTATTGATTGTCCGCTGATTAAAAACGATAGACAGAGTTCTTCCGGAGCTGATTGATAAACAGCTAACTTGAGGGGGGACTCTGTCTCTATTTAGCTTTTTTTAGGCGACAATTTGAAGTCGGTTTGCCTACAAGAACCTGGAATTTGATATATATTACGGGCCTACAGACTCATCGTTTGACTTAATTTTAGCCGTAGGTTATTTAGAAGACTTTTATCAACCCACAGATCAACTGCTGCGAGAAGATAAAATACGTAGGGTCAGATTATTGACGGCTAATAATCAAAAATGAGTATCCCTCTTGCTCATTGCCCTGCTGTGCCGTCAAATGATGATCGGCTTTTCCTGAGACCGTCAATCTCTTGAAAGAAAAGAACGTTTCCGTGATGAACAAACTTCTGTAACAGTCGATAAACTTCTGTCGCGTTTGATAAATCGGGTGTACCTGCTGACGACCGATCAACCTGGCGCGACGACCGATAAACAGCTGCTAACAGTTGATAACCCGGACGTAACGACCGATAAACAGCTAAAACTGCCTGCCGCGGTCGATAATGGACTAAAGGCCAGGCCTGGCCAGTATCGGTCCGAGAATCCTCGTCTCGAAAAATTGACTATCGCCTTCAAGCAGCGAGCTATCGCTCCGTCAAAAGTTTATCGTCCCGAAAAAAGAATGAATCGCCCTGAAGCAGCGAATAATCGCTCCGAAATGGACTCGATTCGCCCTGTTCCGGCGAAGTATCGCTCCGTCAAGAGTTTATCGCCCCGAAAAAAGAATGAATCGCCCTGAAGCAGCGAACTATCGCCCTAAAATAGGCCCGATTCGCCCTATTCCGGCGAAGTATCACCCCGTCAAGAGTTTAAACCGAAAGTAACACGGCCGATCCGTCAATCAGGGACGGTCTTGCTGCTCTGATTATTCACATTCATTGATTCCGATCTGTTTACTGTCGATTCTCCGAACTTAACAGCGTTTTCCGGCGATTTTGGCCACTGTTCACTATGAAATCAGATGAGCCAATCCATTAACATTTTGAAGCAAATGCTGATAAAAATAAACAGGGAAAACGGCCGGCTCTGAAACCCGGAAAGTTTTCCCTGCTTTTATGGTCTAATTTATTGTGTCAATGGTTGAACGGGAAATAAATGGCGGTTCGCTATTATTTTTTTACATTCTCGGAAATCCGTACGCATATTGTACCGGTATATTCGTTTTCTTGTTTAATTTGACTGCTGCTTCCAGTGTCCAGTACGGGTTGCGCAGCTGCCCTCTCCCGACAGCGACGAGATCCGCTTCTTCGTTGCCGATAACGGCATTGGCCAGCTGCGGTTCTTCCAGTTTGCCGACCGCGATCACCGGAACATTGAGCGCCTCTTTGATTTCCCGGGCCAGCGGAAGCTGATAGCCGGCGTGCGTTCCCGGTTTCCCGTCGCCGCCGATCGGCCCTTCTCCGCCCGAGCTGACATGAAAAATATCAACGCCCGCTTTCTGATATTCTTTGGAAAAAGCGATGCTTTCTTTAATTCCGTAACCGCCTTCCACGTACTCTTTGGCAGAAATACGCAGAATCAGCGGCATATTTCCGGGCAATTCGCTTTTTACCGCCTGAATCACTTCTCTGCCGAACTTCGGCAGATCCTTGCCGTATTCATCGGTCCGGTGATTGGTATACGGCGATTGAAACTGGTGGATTAGATAGCCGTGGGCCCCGTGAATCTCAATCGTATCGAATCCTGTTTTTACAGCCCGGCGCACGGCCAGACGGAATTTTTCCACCAGTTGCTTGATTTCATCCGTCGAAAGAGCTTTCGGCGTTTTGGATTGTGCATTGAAAGGTATGGCCGAAGGGGCGACAGGCACCGCGGCGTCTTCCGCTTTGCGCCCGGCATGCGCTATTTGAATGCCCACTTTTGCTCCGTACTGATGGGCGGCTTCGACAATTCGCGCCAGAGGCGGAATCTGTTCATCCGACCATAAACCCAAATCAAAATCCGTCGTCCGGCCGTCCGGCTCGATATCCGTCATTTCAATAATGATCAGGCCGGCTCCGCCGACAGCTCGGCTGACATAATGCACATAATGCCAATCTGTGGCAATCCCGTCTTTTTTTTCTACCGAGTACTGGCACATCGGCGGCAGCACCACACGATTTTTCAACGTCAAACCTTTTAATTGATAAGGGGTAAACAAATCTGTCATTCTGGACACTCCTTCTAAAATTTTGATGGACAGGAGCGGGCCGCTTCACGCATTCCATGTTCAGGATTTTTTCTCTGTCCTGGTACATTTGTTATCGGTCACAGCTATTTCCTGCTTTTCCTGAATTATTTGCGTATAACGAGACTTTCAGCGTTCCGTTTCCTTACCATAGGCCTTATTCCAATAGCTGTCCTGATACATACATCTGCACGTCATGCAGAAGGGGAGGGCATCGTGCCGAACACCGGCATGCCGCTCACACAGGCGGTTTAAATGGCATGATCAAAGCAATGCTCATTTACACCCTATGAGGCTGACCGGTGGAAGCACTGGTGCCGCCGTCAACGGGAAGCACGACGCCTGTGATGTAGGCTGCATCAGGGGAAGCAAGAAACAATACAGCCGGAGCGATATCCGCCGGATATCCCGGCCGTTCCAGGGGAATACGGTTGATTAACTGAGCGAGCTGTTCAGACGAACCTGCCACGCTTGCAGTCATATCGGTAACGGTAAAAGCCGGTGCCACGGCGTTCACACGAACGCCCTTCGCGCCCCAATCGAGCGCTAGCGAGCGGATAAAACCGTTGACCGCATGTTTGGTCGCATTGTAAGCAGCCTGTTTCCAGTCTCCGTTCAGCCCCGATACCGACGAAGTTGCGATCAATGTGCCGCCGGTCTTCTGCAATGCCGGAAAGGCGGCCTGAGCCAGATAGAACAGCGCATCGACATTCGTCGAACGCAACTGTTCCCAATGCTTCTGATCCAGATCCATCAGATCCCCGCCCGCAAAAGCGCCGGCGTTGCTGACCACGACATCCAGCCGGCCGAAACGTTCCAGCACCGCCGCCACGATTTGCGCGGCGGCCTGCGGATCGGAAATATCTTTTGAAATCGCCAGGGTGCGTTCTCCCGGAAAAGCGGCCAGCGTTTCCTGCAGTGCCTGCGGGCGCCGCCCGGTTACAGCAACGGCAGCGTGATTATCCAGAAATGCCTGCGCAATGGCCCGGCCCATTCCGCTGCCGCCGCCGGTAATCAAAACGACCTTTTGATCGAATGGATAGATGTTCTTTGTCATGCGAATCTGGCACCACCTTCGACATGGATCGTTTCTCCGGTAACATTTCCGGCACCGAGCAGCCAAAGGGCAGTATCGGCAATATCATCGGACGTGCCGACCCGTCCGACTAAGCTGGACTTTGCAACACTTTCGAACATTTCCTTTTTAACCTGCTCGCCGAGAGCGTCATAAGTACCGGAATCAATGATGCCCGGGGAGATGGCATTGACGCGAATGGGTGCGAGTTCCTTTGCCAGTTGCGGCACGAGAAAAGCAACTGCTCCGTTGGTCACGCCCATGACCGTATAGGGAGGAGCCGGGGTCCACGCGGCCACACCGGAGAACAGAAGGATAGAACCTTTTGGAGACAGAATCGGTGCGAAGTGCTTTGCCAGCAGCATGGGGCCAATCACTTTTGCCTCAAATGCGGTAACAATTTTATCATGTTCCAGATCTTTGACCGCTACGTTATGGTGAGCGGATGCGGTGATGACTACATGATCGACGTGACCCAGTTTGGCTGCCGCAGCAGCAATGGTGCTTTCATCCGTAATATCAAGGTGGATTGAACTCGCGTTTGGAAGATTTGCGGCTGCCTGAGCAGCCAGTTCAGTATTGCGCGCTCCGATAACTACCTCCGTTCCGGCTTCACTCGCCCGCCGTGCAATGGCCAGGCCCAGAAATTTTGATCCGCCGATAACCAGTACCTTTTGCTTACTAAGTTTTCCTGCCATTTTGTTCTCCTTTCACCGATCAAATTATATTTTGCGTACGATACGAAACTTCGGACTTGTTGATTATTCAATCAATCACATAGGATCAGGCAGTTTTCCCGCCCGCAATAAGCTAAATGAAAATTCCTGTTCTCACCGCGGAAAAAGCCGTTCAATGCCTTCTGTTTTCTTCTGTAACAGCATGCTTGCCAAGTTATTATTTATGCATGACTTGCACTCGAAAACGTTAAAAGGAGTTCCCTGATTGCAGGGGCGGAAACAATCCCGGCTGTCTCCAGTGGTTAAACTGGGTTCTTTAATTTTATCAAGATCGCGTCCGGACTTCGTTTTGCAAAGCCTTGATATTTTTCTGTCAAAGGCTCCATGTGGGTTATTGACTGCAGATTTAACGAAAAGCTATGAATGCCGGCCTGCCCCGCATCATGCCAAAAATGCCCCATTAATAGTCATGGAATTGACCTTGTCCCCTGGTTCGGCAGTCAGCGAAACGCCTGTTTTGACCGCCTTGAATATCGTCAGCATAATAATCAAAAGGTTTTCTTTTTTTTCGATAATAGTTCCCCCCTTTAAATTCTGTTTACCTTATGATAAACTGACTTACAATAAATAGAGGGAACGCACTTTTTGCTTCCTGACAAGGGGCAGTTCGGTAAATTGAGCTTGCCTTATAAAAAAAGATAAATAGATAGGATATATCTTTTATCTATAGGAATGATAAGCCCTATTCCGGAGCTTGCCTAATTGATATTGTGCATACTGGATATAGCTAAAACGCATAGCCTGTAAAGGAGGATATTATGATCAGCCTTGAACAAATACGATATTTTCTGGAAACTGTCTGCTGCGGCAGTATGAATAAAGCTTCCGAACGCCTCTATATCTCGCAGCCGTCGCTTTCCAAACAGCTGAGACAGCTTGAAAAAGGGCTTGGCTGTGAGCTGCTCAGCCGAAGCTACGACGGGGTGGAACCGACCCCTCAGGGAAGGCTCCTCTACGAACGGATGAGCGGCGTGCTGGATGAATTTGATTCGGCAATTGAGCAAGTGAGGCATTTTGGGAAAGTGCGTCAGCTGCGCATCGGCGGGATTGGGAGTCTCGTAACCTATTTTCTTCCCCGGTATATGGAAAAGCTGAAAGCGGGCGGACAGAATCAGGTGATCGTCGATACCCGGCTTTCCAACGCGGAACTCGTAGACGGAGTCGAAAACGGCAAATTCGATATAGCGCTGCTTTCCAACGCAGAGCCGCAGCAGGACCTTGCCGTGATCCCGCTTATGACGGAACCGCTCTATGTGGTTTTTCCTGTGACCCATCCTCTGTACCATCGAAAAGACATCAGTTTTTGGGATATCGTCACCCATGAAAAACTGATACTCTATAAAGACCCGTGCACCATCCGCGCCTCGATACGCAGAGAGTGCAACCGCATGAAGGTAACCCCCCATATCGTGCTGGAACTTGATCTGACAGAGTCGCTTCTCAGCTATGTGAGCCACGGGGACGGCGTCACCCTTCTGCCGGCGATCGTAGCGAAAGGGATTCAGATCCCGTCCATTGCCGTCCGGGAAATTAACTGCATTCCGATATACCGGGAGATATCCGTTGCCATGAAAAAAGAAAAGGTATCCTCTTATCTGCCCATGTTTTCCGAGAACGCTGCAGCATCCTGAGCTTCCGCCGGGCGATGATGTTCTCTTGACAACAGGGTATCGGAACAGCTTCACTAGAAGTTTGCGATTTGCGTTCAGGGGAAATATGAAACAGGCAATGCCTTCCGTTGGACCGGGCATTCAAGCAGGCTCCTGAAGACGGCCGGTCTTCGCCATATCCGATCAGATATAGGGAACAGGATTCAAGGTTGGAAAGATTCTACCTCCCGGGTTTGCCGATCCCGTTTGCCATGATTGCCGATGCGTTCACTACGGCGAAGGTAAAATCGACGTTCATGCTGACGGGATTTCTTATGCGGCGATTTCTCTGTCGGACAAATAAGGCCTTGCTTTCGGTGCTCCGAATAGGGGGCCTTGTCATGGGTGCATTTGGTTATGCAGTTAGCTCGTATACGGGCTCCTCCGGGTCAGCCGTTTTAATTCCATTTTTCTATCCATTGACGGGAAAAGCTAACGATGCCATCAAATGGTGGTTTTCTTTTTATCGATATAATAACAGCTTTTGTCTAATGAGTGTGAGCAGTGTTTTACTGAATGAAGTGAGCGATGCCTCTCTTGAACCGATAAACCATAAACAGGAGGTAGTTAACATTTCCGGATCCTGTTCGATGGGGATCAGTTTTATTTGCTGCAGATCTTCAAAAAATATATGAAAGAGCGAGTAATACGGTCCGAAGGCAATGGCCATATCCTGGCACACGGCCTTAGCGATCGCACTTATATGATTCGTTTTAAATAGTATCCGGGCGGAACAATGGGTTTTATTCTCCATTTGGCTCAAATAATTCAGTAGATAATTATCCTGGTAAAGAGCCAGCGGCTGTTGAATGACTTGCTCATACCTTAAAACTTTAAATTTGGCGAGCGGGGATTGCCGATTGACTGCAAAATGGAAGGTTCCGTCAACCAATTTCGTTATATCAAAAGGCAAATGATAATTGTTCAGAGTATCTGAAAAACCGATCAAGGCAAAATCAAGCTTTTCTTCCTTCAATGCTTTTAATAGATCCGGTGTGTTGTATTCGGACAAGTCGAGCTGGAGAAAAGGGAAATCCTGCTTCAGAGCATAAATCACTTCGATTAAGGAATCCGTGATACCCGGAATCGTCCCCATTTTTACTTTAAATGAAGGTAAATCTTTCCCGGCTTTATATTTATAAATTTCTTTCTGTTTTTCAAGAATGATATGGGCTTCTCGAATCACATACTGTCCGTCGATTGTCGGGACAGTCGAATTTCTTGTGCGCTGGAACAATTGAAGCCCCAACTCTTTTTCCAGATTGGAAACGGCCTGGCTGACTGCAGATGTCGTGATATGCAATTTCTTCGCTGCTCTTGAAAATTGTCTTTCCTGAGCCAGCGAAATGATAATCTCCAGCTGTTCAAAATTCATTTTTAAATGTCCTTTGATTAAGTTTTACTAAATTATAATATAACATTTTTTAAATTTACTTAATAGAAGCCGGCTGTTAAAACTATGGATAGAAATACTAAAAGCATTGAGGAGAGTGTTCATTGATGTGTACAAGCCTGACCCTGGAAACGAATGACGGCCATCATCTATTCGCAAGAACGATGGATTTTACATTAGATTTCGACCAAAAGGCGATGGTTGTGCCCCGGCAATATACGTGGAAAAATGTCTCCGGGAAAACCGTCATAGCTAAACAGGCTGTCGCAGGCATGGGGATTGAACATCAGGATCAAGCCATACTGGCAGATGGATTGAATGAAGCGGGAATGAGCTGCGCGGCCCTCTACTTCCCGGGCTTTGCTTGCTACAGCCCCAATAGGGATCTTCATAAAACAAATCTGGCTCCGTTTGAATTTGTCCTATGGTCTCTGTCACAATTTGATTCTGTCCAGTCTGTAAAGGAAGAAATCGACTGTGTTTCTTTCCTTGATTTCCCGCTGTCTCTTTTAAAGACTACGCCTCCGTTGCATTGGATTCTATCCGACAAAAGCGGAGCCTGCATGGTCATCGAGTCAACAAAGCAGGGGGTGCGCGTTTACGATAATCCAGTGGGCGTTATGACCAACAGTCCGGAATTCAGTTGGCATCTGCAAAATTTAAGACAATATATCGGACTCAGGCCCGGACAATTTGAGCCGACTCAATGGGGGAGTTTGCCATTAAATGCCTTTGGGCAGGGGTCGGGCTCAGTTGGATTACCCGGTGATTTTACGCCGCCGTCACGATTCGTCAGAGCCGCCTACTGGAAACAGAACATTCGGGCTGTAGAAAATGAAGGGGAGGGTCTGACGGCCGTTTTTCACATACTTTCTACTTGCGAAATTCCTAAAGGCGGAGTCACTACACTGGATAACTTGGAAGATCATACCATCTATACTTCGGCCATGTGTGCGGAATCAGGTACCTATTATTATCATACCTATGATTGCAGCCAGATTTCGGCGATCCGTTTATCTCATGAAAATCCGGATGCAGACAGGATAAAAATGTATCCCTTTCATCGCGTACAGTCTGTTCATGATGAAAACTGAATGGCTCTTAAAATAAGTCGGGCGGCTTTTCGATGAGAAGCCCATTAAATGTCGCAAGGGCACTACATATTTGGGGACAAGAATGATCAGGCTTACGAATTTTTATTCTTTAGGAGGGTGGATTGTTTTGCAGGGCTTTTCTACTTCCCAGGACAAAGAACTTTATATATTCGTCATCATACTAGTTTTATTTCTTATTCTCTTTTTTGCCATTGATGGCATTATGTCAATTTATGACAGACACAAATTGAAAATACGCCGTTTAAGTCAGTCGGACCTTCAGGATATTGACCGAATGGATGGCACTGATTTTGCACATTATTTGGAATTGCTTTTTAAAAAACAGGGATATCAAGTTAGGAGGACATCTTCATCCGATCATTTCCTTATATTAGAAAGAAAGGAACGGATTGTTGTCCAAATCAAACCATTTAAAAATAACGTGGGCATTCGGTCTGTTCAAGAGATTAACCGGGCCAGAGATCACTGGATAGCGCAAAAAGCCTGGATTATAACCAATAACTTTTTCACGGCACAGGCGATTAATTTTGCGGAAGCAACGGATATAAGGCTCATTGATCGTTATGAACTATTCGATATTGTAATGTATGATAAATACCATCTTAAATAGGAGTTCATATGATTTTCGGATTTTTTTACGAGAGAAAACTGATCATGAATGGAGGAATAACAAAATTAATAGAAAAATTGCTTAACTATCTAACGGAACCGGATGAAGAAAGAATCAAAGCGGCACTGGATCCTTTATAAGAAACCTGCCCGATAGATACGGTCAGCAATGAAGAAAAGAAACGTGTGGAAAGTCTTTTTAAACGAGCTGCACGTGCCGATGAAAAATTCATCCGGGAAGCATTGGAGTCTATTCCTTCTGAGAAACGAAGAATCGCCATCGGGAAACTGGATGCCCTGCTGCCCTGCAGGGAATTGACAGAGATAAACTGATTAAGGGCTATATATCCTGTATGATTCGACGTTTTATTAGTTTAATAAACGTAAAAGATACAAGGCAATCATGAGAATCTGCAGGAAAATTGCTCTGTCTAAGCTCTGATTGAATTCCAGCATGAATCGAGAATCTGCTGCTTTTTTAACTCATCTAATATATATCTATTGCTCTGATTGCCTCTTGCGATTGAAGCAATAATGCCGCATGTGATCTGGATCAGAATCGGGATTTCATAGTTCAGAATGATTTTTTGATCCTGCCCGTCTGTAAAAATTTTCCCTAATGCCGATCGAAAGGGCGTATCGAATGCCGAATCGCTTGGCCTCGTTTTCCGAAGTATATAAAAATACTGTTCGGTAAAATTGTGCTCATGAAAGTTATGGATTATATATTCCAAATAACCTTTCAACAGCTTATTAAATCGAATTCTGACACTTTCGTGCGGATCGTAGCCGTTCAGCACACTTTCCGACATTCTTCCGGATAATTTCAGGTACAGTTCATATAACAATTGCTCTTTACTCGAAAAGTAATGATAGAGCGTCCCCGATCCTACACCGGCCTTGCCGAGAATTTTAGCAAGGGTGACAGCCTGTATTCCTTCTTCAATAATTAATTGAAGCGTCGCATTAAAGATATCTTCTTTTTTACTCATGATCAACACCGCCATGATCGATCTGACTAAAATATGAAAAACTGAGAAGTGCTTGACAGCCTGGAACGTGAACATTATACTCAAAACCAGATTGAACATTCCATCCAACTTCATTTTACAATACCTTAATTTTATCACACTTGCCGTTTTTTTTCTGACATAAGAAGACCTGCCGATGCCGTATCCCATCTTGACGGCGCAAATCCGTTCTTTTTTTTATAGCTTCATCGCTGAATTTTAGATGATAGATTCAATGATCGGAAAAATAAGAGAAGCCTTCGCTATTCCCAGAAAGAGAAGCTCCGCAGGTATAGTGGACAAAAAGTTCCCCCTCATTAAAGTGCTCTTTCTATACGCAAACAGCACAATCAATTGGCCTGATCCAATCTGATAAATTATGAAAGCCGGTGTAGAAAAAATTGGAAAACGAATCAACAGTGAGTTCAAAATATAAGTGGATTGCTCTCTCCAACACAACACTGGGTGTGTTGATGGCAACGATTAACCAATCGATTCTCATTATTGCTCTGCCCGTTATTTTTAACGGTGTGAAAGTGAATCCGCTGGCGAATGGGCAAAGCAGTCTCCTGCTCTGGGTTCTGATGGGCTTTAATATTGCGATGACTGTTTTTTTAGTGACTTTTGGACGCTTATCCGATATTTACGGCCGGGTGAGGTTATACAATCTCGGATTTCTCATTTTTACCGTCGGTTCCATTCTTGCTTCTTTGACCTGGGGTACAGGGAGTGCCGGAGAAATTCAATTAATTATCTTTCGCATTATCCAGGGAATCGGAGGCGGTTTCCTGTTTGCCAATAGTACGGCCATTCTGACAGACGCTTTCCCGGTCAATCAGCGCGGCATGGCGCTGGGCCTGAATCAGGTCGCAGCTGTCGGCGGCAGTGTCATTGGCTTGTTAATCGGCGGCGCGCTTGCGGCGACCGGATATTGGCGCTTGATTTTTCTTGTCAGCGTTCCTGTCGGGTTAATCGGAACTGTTTGGGCCTATATCGGCCTGCATGAGATTAAGAAGAGCCATCATGAAAAGGTCAGACTGGACATACTGGGAAACCTGACGCTTGCTGTAGGCATCCTTGGCATCATGCTCGGCCTGACTTATGGAATTATGCCTTATGGATCTCACACGATGGGCTGGACAAATCCATGGGTATTGTTGGGCCTCATCGGCGGTTTGATCTTACTGATTGTGTTTGCGGTCGTTGAACGATATGCCGAACAGCCTCTGTTCGACTTATCTTTGTTTGCGATTTGGCCATTCACGGCGGGCAATATAAGCGGCATATTAAGTTCCCTGTCCCGAGGGGGCCTGCAGTTTATGCTGATCATCTGGCTGCAGGGTATTTATCTTCCGTTGCATGGCGTTTCCTACACAAGTACGCCGCTGTTGGCGGGACTTTATACGCTTCCGCAGTTAATCGGCTTCTTTATGGCCGGACCGATCAGCGGCGTGCTGTCGGATCATTTCGGATCGCGGATTTTGGCCACATTGGGCATGGCCGTTACGGCGGTCGGATTTTTTCTGCTGGACACGCTGCCGATTAACTTTAATCCCTGGCTCTTCTGGACATACTTATTTATCATCGGAGCGGGAATGGGACTCTTTTCATCGCCGAATACGGCCGCGATCATGAATGCAGTGCCCGCAAAATTCCGCGGTGTCGCATCGGGCATGCGATCAACCTTCACCAATGCCGGAACAATGCTCAGCATGGGCGTCTTCTTCTCGATTATGATCGCCGGACTCGCGCAGAAACTTCCCCGCGCAATGTACAGCGGATTGATTCAACACGGCATTCCTGTTTCGATCGCTCATAAAGTTGCGGCATTGCCGCCGACCTCATCGCTCTTTGCCGCACTGCTCGGCTATAATCCGTTACAAAGTTTGCTGCCTAAGCAAGTATTGGGAGCGCTCCCGGCCGAACAGGCTAAAATCATTACGGGACAACATTTTTTCCCGAATTTAATTAGCGGAGCCTTCCTGCACGGATTATCGCTGACGTTCATTATGTCGATGCTGATGTCGCTCCTGGCAGCGATTATGTCCTATTCCCGCGGAAAACGATACATTTTTCATGAATTAAAACCGACAGATCCGGCTGAAAAAAAACGGGTTTACAGATAAAACGGGTAATAGCAGGTTTCCAGTGAAAATAACCGCACGTAGTAATTTAGAAGATGCATGACACATGGCAGACGGGTCACCAATAAAAAACCCTTCACAGGCAAGGGCACGGCCAGCCAATAGATTAAAGACGCAGGAAGCCCGCTGTTGGCGGATCAGCCTTGAATGAGAGAAAGGCGATTTTTTCACTTTTCTTGGCTCTAAAGGCGCGGGAAAACCGTCATCCCCTAACACTTTAAAAAATCACAGGATTCGATTCAGGCAGGGAAGAACAGGGAGGGTTCGAAAGCATAGGAATTCTATTCCGAAGACGAGCTCGGCCTTGGCCCCGTCCGCAGGGGATAATTATCCGGCTTTATGCCTGCATGTGCATCTGGATTATTATGCAGGTACCGTGAGTCAATGAAAAGACGATTGCCAGTATATGCGTGGATAAGAAACGGAGAATCGGTCACGCGATCGTATGACGGAGCGTGAATGCGTGGATCTATTTGCCGAGTAAGTAGCGCGAACAAACGGGGGATCGTCTTTTTTTAAAGGCTGTTTCAACAACGGCATGGGTAATGGACTTTTATGGACGTTACTCCCAAATGCTTGTTGGTCGGCAAATACATGATTTTAGTCTGTTTAGATCGGTTTACAAGAAACTACACGCAGACCGCGAAACGGGCCGCTGACAACAGACAGCGACATGCTCCGCTCCCCTGGGGAGGCATATCGTCGTTTTGTTTTGCGGGTTTCCAAAGGGGGCACCCCCTTGGCACCCCCGCTTTGCTTCGCAAAGTGTATGTGTTATACGCTCTGTCAGCGGTTCCGCTTCAAATGTCATTGCCGCTGTGAAGGGCAAGAGCGTTTGAAGCGGCAGGAAAGCGGGCACATACTATGGGACTGGCAAGACACGAATATACGGCCGGTTTCATCAATAGACAGAGAACCTTCGGGTCAATTTGGCCCGAAGTGGTTGTGGAATAAATACTTTGGGACATGGTAATTGAGCTTGTGGCTTGAAAGCTGATTACTTATAGGTTGCTTAACTCCCATTCAATCGTATGTGATAATGCGTGGTCAACGGGCACGATTTCCTTGTATCCCAACGACTTTCTGATTTTAGCAGTATCCAAAACAAAATGTTGCTGGGTATTCAAGCCGGGAGTCCCTTCGTCCAAAGGGATGATTTTTCCTGACCAGTTTAGTTTTTGGGCCAGAAGTTCCCACCATTCACGTTCTGTTAATACCCAATTATCCGCTAAGTTGTAGATCTCACCTGCCCTGCCTCGTACTACAGCCAAAACAATACCATGGGCGGTATTTTCCACATAGCCTTTACTCGCGCAAAAGTCGGCCATACCCTTCGCTATTTCAATGGATTTCGCCACCCGACGCCATTTTTTGAATAGGGTCTGCAAACCGCCGGTTCGGGTCATTTTCTCCATAAATCATCCCCAACCGGAGGATAACGGCATCAAGCACGGGGCTCCGCAGCGCCGCCCGTTCCATCAAAATCTTTTCATAATCATGGGCAAAATCGGTATCGAGCTTGCCGCGATACGGATAAAGCACATCCCGCAGCGGCGATTTCTCCGTGAATGGCACAGGTATGAGGTTTGCTTCGGACAATTTCGTCAATACCTCATATCCCTTATAGACATCGGCGCTGGATATAATGATGGTTTTCACGGCATGACCATTAAGAGCCTTTTCCAATACGGCGATATGGCTCTGAAAATAAGCGACCATGTGAATAATCACGTCCGGCCTCGCGCTTCTGAGGGCGCTCTGTAAATCCCCGACATTTCTGCAATTGCCCTGAATATGCGTATATCCCATCGAAACATTTTTTGCAGAACGGTGAAATAACGTAACTGCATGCCCCGCTTCCGACAATTCCCTTGCTACAGCAGGGCCGATAAAATTTGTGCCGCCAATAATGAATACATTCATGCCCATAAACTTCCTTCATGTTTATATTTTTAAGACGGACAAATATTGCTGTGCTATAAATATCACATTTTATCAAAAGGATCAAGTATTATAATGGGTCTAGATTTAAAAAGCTGGCGGATATTGGGTATCGGATTTCGATTATCAGGCAAGCAGCTAAGCAGCGTAAATAAACGGTCCTTTTTGAGGGGCAAATCATAGAAAAAGCTGGCTTTCGAGGCACAATCTAGAGCAAAGGGGGTAAGGCCCCATGACCGCAGAATTAACCTACTGGGAACATCTTCATCAACATTCGAATTTTTTGAAGGAGCTCGCAGATCCTCTGCGTTTTTATTGGAACAGATGCTATTTAAACGGTATAACCCCGGAAACGGACACCTTTCATCGGTTTACGGAAGCAGAATTTAAGAAAATTAAAGAATCATCCATTAAGATTTACGCCTATTCCAACCGTTTGCTCTTACAGATGCAGAGATACATCATGAATCCGGATATAGGATTCGCACTTTTTGACAATCATTGCCGTCTTTTAAAATTATATGGCAAGGAGAAGTTTCTGAAATGGTGTACAGGGCACAACATCATGATCCGAACCGACTGGAGTGAAAGTTCCGTCGGTATCAATGCGGTCTCACTGGGACTTGAGACTCAACGAACGCTCTGTATGGCTGGAAGTGAACATTTCTGCCGTGCGCTGATTGACGCCGCCGTTTATTTCTCCCCGTTTATAATTGACGATGATAAATCCACCCACAACACCATTGAATTCGGCGGAATAGCCCTCATAGTACCACAGGACAAACGCAACCCGGACTATCTTACGACGGTTGCAGCAATGGCTAACGATGTTGCCCTTCATTTATATATGGCCACGAGTCTATACGAGCTATCTTACACAGAGCAGACCGGATTAGTCTCCATCGACATCAATGTGATAACCGGGAAACCGCATATTCTATATCATAATTCTACGATTTTCAAAGCGCTCGGTATTTCCTATTCCAACCTTTACTTCAAAAAAGCAACTGAGCTTTTCGATCCCCTGCCTAAAAACAAGGCTTTTTGGGAAATTATAAAAAACAGCAAAAATGTACAGAACGAAGTCATCCCGCTCTGTATTAAGGGAGTCGAAAAAAATTATAAAATCACAACGGATTCATATTATCAGATGCATCTCGGCTTTCGCGGCGTGCGGGTTTTTATCACATCCCCAATGCAAGTGTCCTACAACGTCGCAAAGCGGATAGGCAACAACGCAATTATCACTTTCAATGACATCATCGGGCATGACGGAAAATTTGTAAGCGCAATCAAAAAAGCAAGAATCATTGCCAAAAGCGATAGCAATGTCTTGATATTGGGTGAAAGCGGCACCGGGAAGGACATTTTCGCACAGGCGATTCACAATGCGAGTCAGCGAAGCGACAGACCTTTCATTGTTGTCAACTGTGCGGCGTTCCCACGCGACCTGATCGCCAGCGAACTGTTTGGCTATGAGGAGGGGGCTTTTACCGGAGCGAGAAAAAACGGCAATATCGGCAAGTTTGAGCTGGCGAACACCGGGACCATATTCCTCGATGAAATCGGGGACATGCCGCTAGATCTGCAGGCGATGCTGCTTCGGGTCATAGAACAAAAGAGTTTTATGCGTCTGGGCAGCAAGAAGATGACGAAAATTAATGTAAAAATTATCGCGGCAACCAACGCAAATTTACAGCAGCTGATAGAACAGAAAAAATTCAGGGCTGATCTCTATTACCGATTGAGTACACTGCATCTTTATCTGCCACCTTTGAGAGAGAGAGGCAACGATATAATTGTGCTGGCCGAACATTTTATCAATTCTGTCTCGCGGCGTATCAAGAAACCAAACATAATGACTCTTTCAAGCAAGGCGAAAGATCTGCTCCGGAGACTTCCATGGAAAGGAAATGTACGGGAGCTGCAGAATTTAATTGAAGGGATTGTCCAGTTAAACGCTATTGACGTTATTGAGCCCAGACATATTTTCGATTATTTCGGGGTAGACAATTCCGTCGCTGCTCACGAGGATGCAGAGCGAATGTGGTTTCACAACGAACCGGCAAAAACCAGAAGCGGAATTAGCAAAGAGGCCATAAAACAGGCACTGATAGAAAACCAATACAATAAAACAAACGCTGCCAAATCGCTTGGCATTTCGAGAAGGACTTTGTATCGTCAGCTGCGTCATATAGGCTCATTGGCGCCGGCAGACTCATCGGCAAATTCCAAATAGGTGTGCTGCGAACAAAAAAATTTGCAGCGCACGTTTTATTTTTAAAAACACATTTTTTAACATTTATGTCTCAGGATTGTTCGTATTTAGTTCCAAACAAAGTTATTTGTTTTGTCTCAAGCGTGAATTTAAGTTTAGCGCTGTTTGATCCGGAATTTATTATTTTTAGTAAAGAATTTTATGACATGTTTTTTAAAAGACGGTTTAAACCGGATGAAAAAAGGACCCTGCAGTCATTCTTCTTACCGGGGCGGCGGCATAAGAAAAAATATGGCGAATGCCGGACGGTGAGGTTCGGACAATATCTCAAAGAAATCATATCTATGCGATGATTTGAACAGACTGGAATCAAAGTGCAGCTCTGATCATCTGCAGATGCATTTTTGCGGTAAAAAAGTTAATTTAAAAAGGGGGGACGTTAACAAACTGCAAGGTCGTCCCACCGGGCGTATCTTTGAACCTTTTCAGCAAATTTTTTCGACAAAAAAGAAGTGCTGCAAAATTTTTATTCTGCAACACCCTTGCGGTTACGCACAGGCAGTAATAGGAATTATCATAAGCTTCGCTATCCTTTTTCCGGGACATGGAAAAGATCATTTTAAAGTTCTGCCCGTGGGGGAAATGCGGATTTTGCGTATTGATAACTTTTTCGGTTAGTAATATTTTTTCCTCAAAAGCTGCTTTTTAATCTTGCCTACGGGGCTGCGTGGAACCTTGTCGAAAAAGACTTTCACGGGTTGCTTGTACCTTGGCAGGCAGGAGCAGAACCCGAGAATTTCCTCTTCCGAGCAGGAACAGCCGGGTTTTAGTTCGACGATTGCCCCCGCGACTTCTCCCTTGTATCTGTCTGGAAGGCCTATTACTGCCACATCCGCCACTGCGGGATGCTCATGAAGAAAATCTTCAATCTGAACCGGATAAATGTTTTCGCCACTGCGAATGATGATGTCTTTTTTGCGGTCCACCAGGTAGATGAAGCCGTCTTCATCCATGCGGGCAATGTCCCCGGTGAAAAGCCAGCCGTTTTTTAACGCCGAGTCGGTAGCTTGCGGGTCATTAAAATAACCTTTCATCACTCCCGGCCCCTTTATGACAAGCTCCCCTCTTTCTCCTGGTGACACGGGGGCCCCGGCATTGTCCACAATGCGGACGTCCCATCCTGGAGAAGGCTTTCCAATTGCGCCGGCTTTATGAACGTTTTCTATTCCTAGATGAATGCATCCCGGTCCGCTTGCTTCAGTCAGACCGTAGGATGTGTCATAAAGCTGGCATGGGAAGTTCTTTCTCCACCTGCGGATAAGCTCCGGGGGGATTGGCTGAGCTCCCATATGGAGAAGCCTCCACTGAGTGAGGCTATAGTCTTTCAGTTTCACATCACCTCGTTCAATCGAGTCAAGAATATCCTGCACCCAGGGGACAAGCAGCCAGACAATCGTGACCTGCTCATCCGAAATTGTCTGTAGGATTTGCTGCGGCCTGTTTTTTTTATTTCCGTGCAGCAGGACAGCTTTGGCCCCCACCGGAAGGTTCCCAAACCAATGCATCTTGGCTCCTGTATGATACAACGGGGGAATACATAAAAAATTATCTGCTTTCGTTTGATGATGATTGTGTTGTTCCGTCCGGCACGTTGCAACGAGGTTACGGTGTGTCAGCAAAATCGCTTTCGGGAAACCGGTTGTCCCTGAAGAAAAATAGATAGCCGCTTCATCATCCTCTTCAAGCTCTGAGCTGGGCGGTTTGGCGGAACAAGATGCTGCAAGCCGTTCAGCACTCTCGGCAAATGGAGGAGGCAGGTTCGGCTTTCCCGCTAAAAAGCGCAGCCGGATTTTTGGAAGCCTGCGACAAATGTTCCTGACACAATCGGTAAATTCAGATCCGAAGACCAAAACGCAGGTCTTAGACAGCTCAAGACAGTGCTTAATCTCATCTTCGGTAAAAAGTGTGTTGAGGCACACAGCCACGGCACCGGATTTCAGAATTCCAAAATAAATCGGCAGCCATTCGAGACAATTTCCCAGCAGAATGGCAACTTTGTTCCCCTTTTTAACCCCGCTCTGCTGCAGAAGATTGGCAAAGCGATTGGCCTGTTCGTCAAATTCATTCCATGTAAGTTCCAGACGAGACTGGGTGTCTGTGTCTATGTCAACCAGACTTACTTGATTTCCAAAGAGATCTGCATTTCTGGAAAGCATGTCTCCTATCAGCATTTTATTACATCCCTTTTCTGTACTCGGCCAAATACGCCTGAAAGCTGAATCTGAGCTCATGTCAGGTGCACCAGTCCAGGTCCATAGGGCATGCTGGAATAGAGTGTTTCAACCGTTGTCGGCATGCCCTTTTCGCTGAAAGTGCTCACGTTGCGCCTATTTTAAAGGCATTGTCGGTAAGCTGCATTGCGCCAATGTGCCGCAAGCGCTATAGATTTGCGGAGCTACCCAGCTCAGACTCAGGGCAACGCAGGGAACAGAGAGAACAAAATAACCGACACTACAGTTGTGATAAAAATATTGAGAGGACCCAACAGGAATACGGCACCATAAGTTCCTTTATGTGTGTCTTTACAAATCCCGTTTATGACCGTGACGACAAAGCCGTTATACGGCAACAGACCACAGCCGAAGGATGCGATGAGCATCATTCGGTGCAGCACGCCAAGACTCACGGTCGATGCATAAATCTTCCCTAAAATCGGTGCTGCGAGTCCCACCCCTCCGGTGGCGCCTCCGGCAACAGCAGCCAGCACGTTTGTGGCGACTGCTACCGAGGCGAGCTTCGGGCCGGGAATGGACGTTATTCCTTGTATCAGCAGCGGGAATCCGACGGTCGCCGCGGCAACCGTGCCGACGGCCACCATAGCGGAAGTGTTGCTTATCGAGCTGATGGCGCTCCAAAAAGCCTGACCGACATGCGACATCACAGAAACCTTGTCACTGTGGTATTTTCTCATGAGAATATATGCGAGTACGGCTCCCAAAGCCAGGCCGTATTCTACCGGTATGATGTTTTCACCGTGGATTTTGATATTGATGACAACAAGTGTCAATACCAGCGGAAATAAAGCAAGCCATCCGTTCGGCATCCGAGCGTCTTCGTCGGTGATATCTGTTTCTCTTGCAACAAAGTGTTCTCCGCGGCGCTTTGATCTCTTAATCATTAAGTTCAGAAACAGCTCTCCGGTTACCAGCGTGATCGCCAGCGCTATAAAGCCTATCGTCGCTCCGGACATCAGCGATGTATGCAGTGCGTTCATGATGACGACATTCGTAGGCTGCGGATTACCCGGCCCGAAGCCGGAAAAAGTGCAGGCCCCGAAGATAATGACCGCTGGAATGAGTTTTCTTGTGAGATCCGCTTTTCTAAAGACTTCCAGCACTATTGGATATACCGCAAATGCTACAACGAAGCCCACGACTCCGCTGTAAGTCATCAGCCCGATAATCAAGGGCAGCGCCAGTACCGCTTTTTTAGGGCCCACGCCTTTTATGACCAGGTTGGCGACGGATTTAGCCCCGTTTGTAATTTCATATGCTTTCCCCATTAAGGCCCCGGCAACAAAAATTAAAAAGTTGTTTTTAATAAAGTCTACGAAGCCGGTCATATAAGAGACCTTTAAAGCCGAATAGATATTTAGCCCGCCGCCGATTGCCATCAAAAGAGAGGCGCCGATTGCAACGACAAAGATATTAGCACCCTTCATCATCAGATAGCAGAGGAAAAACAGCGCGACCACTATAACAATAATGCTTATGATTTCAGACACATAGATTCTCCTCCTTTTAACCGGCGATACCGCCTGACAGCATCGCCGGTTTGTCTGTATGAAATGAAATTACAACATTTTGGTTACACCGGAAGCGGCCAATTCCCCAATTGCTTTCCGGTCGTATCCCAGTTCAATGAGCACTTCCACCGTATGTTCGCCCAGTAGAGGAGCATTTCTGTGTTCAGGCGGTTCCGAAGTCCCGAACTTAACGGGAGTGGACACAGTGAGATCCTCGACTCCGTCTCTGTTCTTGTATTTATATAGGAAGCCGTTGTCCCAGGCCTGTTTGTCATTCAGAATATCTTTGATATGGTTGATCCTGTCATGTGCTATATCTGCTTCGTTCAAAATCCGATCCCATTCTGCAAAATCCTTTGAGAGAAAAATCGGGTCCAGAATCTTCATTAGGGTTTCAGCATTCGCTTTCACCGCAGTTTCGGTATTGAACCTTTTGTCGTTTATAAGATCTTCCCGACCGACCACTTTGCAGAAGACCGGGAAATATCTGTCATAGACAATTACCGAGATCATCATCCAGACACCGTCTTTGCATTTGAACGTGTTTCGCAGAGGGCTGTCCGGTTTCTTCCGGGTCTTCGGCCAGATATCACCGTGATAAACAGACTGAACAAGAGCAGACTCATCCCACAGCCCCTGTCCGTACAGGGAAACGATCACTTTTTCACCCTCGCCTGTCTTGGCCTGACGGTATAGACAGGCTGCTACGCCGCCGGCCAAAGAGCACGCCGTTCCCATGTCGCCCAGCCCGAAAGGAGGCGTCAGCGGGAATTCTCCGTTTTCGCAGAAATCAATCATCTGCCCGGTCTTTGCATAGAAAGCGACGGTGTCGAATCCGGGGTTATTCACCATTGCACCCTCCAGGCCGAATCCGGTCAAAATCCCCCAGATGATGTGAGGGTGCTTTTTTGACACAGTTTCATAATCAAGCCCCATACCTTGGAGTGCTTTGATTCTGTAATTGGAAATAAAAATATTTGCCTTGTCCAAAAGCTTATCCATGATTTCCTTTCCGGCCGCCGTTTTCATATTTAGAGGAAGAGAACGCTTGTTGGCATCTTTCAGTTCCATGTGCTGATTCTCCCCGTCGTCCGCCCTCATACCCAGTGTTTTGCTCGTGCTACGGGAAGGATCGCCTTTCAGAGGCTCAATCTTAATTACGTCCGCACCCCAGTCGGCAAGCATTTTCCCTGCGGCAGGGCCCGCCCCGTATGCAGAAAAATCAATAACTTTTATACCTTTCAAAGGTTGGTTCATCATTGTAAATATCTCCCTTTAATTTCATTTTTTGTCTTTGATACTCAGTAATGGCCCCTTCCAGGCTGTTAACGGCGCTTAACGTTTATCTTTCTTGATGATGTTTGAAGCAATAACAGCTTTCATGATTTCCGAAGACCCTTCATAGATCTCCGTAATTTTGATGTCGCGGTACATTCTCTCCAGCGGATAGTCATTCATATAACCCAATCCGCCGTGAATTTGTAGGGCCAGATTAACGATTTCTCTTCCGAATTTTGAGGCATAAAGCTTCGCCATCGCCGCTTCTTTCGAAAAAGGTTTTCCTTCTTGCTCCAGCCACGCCGCACGATAAACAAGCAGCCTTGCCATGTCGAGCTTTGCCGCCATCTCCGCCAAGTACCACTTGATGCCTTGATTGCGGTTTATAGATCTGCCGAACTGAACTCTTTCGCCCGAATACTGCAGCGCTTTTTCATAGGCGCTCTGTGCGACCCCAAGAGCCTGTGCTCCGGTTCCGATTCTCGCTGCATCCAATGCACCAAGAGCGTATCTGAGCATCTGTCCGACACCGTTTTCTCCGCCCAGCATGCAGGATCTATGCACTTTCACATCCTGCAGAATGATTTCTGCTGTTGGCAGCGCTCGAATTCCCATCTTGCTTTCAATTTTCCCGATGCTGAGGCCGTTGGTTTCCTTTTCTACGATAAAACCGTTGTATCCGTTTTCTCCGGCGTTTTCATCTGCTTTCGCGACAATCAGCAATGCATCCGCAATGTTCCCGGCGGTGATAAAGCATTTTGTTCCGTTGAGAATGTAATAGTCTCCGTCTTTGACTGACTTGGTTTTGATAGACCTCGCATCTGAGCCGGCATCCGGCTCCGTTAGACAGAATCCTCCTATATATCCATTTTGAATGACGGGTTTTATATATTTCTCTTTCTGCTCTTCAGTTCCGAACTTCTCTATAAACGTCGGGAACCCGTGAGAGAGCAGGGCATATATGGCACCGTGCGTCAGGCTGGCCTTAGAAAGCTCCTCTATGATAATCATCTCTGAAATCGGGTCCAATCCGCCGCCGCCGTATTTTTCAAGATGATTCACCTCGTTCAGACCGGAACCGGCCGACGACATCTTTTTCCATGTTTCCATAGGAAATTTATGCGTACGATCTATTTCGGCCGCTTCAGGCTCGCAGTACGTCTGCGCGAACTGTGCCGCCGATTCGCGTATCAGCTGCTGATCCTCAGTTAATTCAAAATCCATATTCTCACTCCTAAACTCCTTATTTGATTACAAAATTTACTTATTTTTAAACACAGGTTTTCTCTTGTCAAAAAATGCTTTGACTCCTTCTTTTGCATCCTCCGTTTCTACCAGTATCCCGTTCACCTTCGCTTCATAATCCAAGCCGTCCTTGAGGCTCATCTGAAGTCCTTTGTTCACCATAAACTTGCAATATTTTACGGCGATCGGTGCATTTTTGATAATCTGCTGCATCATTTTCTCTGCCTCAGAGATTAGTTCAGCATGCTCTACCACTTTGTTTACCAGACCGATTTCTTTAGCCTCTTGCGCCGAAATTTTTTTGCCGGTCATCAAAAGTTCCAAAGCGGCTCCCGGGCCAACCAGCCTGGGAAGCCTTTGCGTGCCCCCATAACAGGGTGCGACACCCAGATCGACTTCCGGAAGACCGAAGATTGCTTTTGAGCTGGCAATGCGTAAATCACAGGCCAGGGCGAGTTCGGTTCCTCCGCCCAAGGCATACCCGTTGACAGCGGCAATTATCGGTTTCCCGATTTCCTCAAATTTGTTAAAAAGTTTGTGCGCCTTTTTCGACATTGCGGTAGTTTCTTCTCCTTTTTTATCAGTGGAAATTTCAGAGATGTCGCTGCCGGCGATAAATCCTTTCCCGCTGCCGGTTATGATCATTCCTCTGACTTCTTCATCTGCCGCCGCAGTGTCAATCGCGTTTTCCAGTTCCTCCTTCGTCTGCGTCCTCAGTGCGTTGAGCACTTTCGGCCTATTGATGGTGATAAGCGCGACATTGTCTTTTACTTCATAAATAATGTCTTCATAGCTCATCGAACGTGTCCTTCTTTCTGTTGGTATTTTTCTTACACCTTAAAATTCCAGCAATTTGTATGCCAAAATCTTATATCTATTCAAAAACATAAAAAGCCTCCTTTTTCCCCTGAAAAGTCGCCGTATTTCCTTTTTGAAGGTTTCAAATTTGAGGGTATCCAAGTGTGACTCTCAATGTCTCAGTCTGTGCCATACGATGCCCATGTCACAATTCAGAGCTGTAGCTGCCGCTGCTTTGCTCCATGGTCGTTTAACCTTATAGAAATAAATCTAAGGCTGCAGAAAAAGTTGGCATGCAGATTGCTTATTAAAAATGAATGGAGAAAGTTGCCCTGCAGCCGTCGACGGCACTGGGGGAAAATAACGCATCAAGGGAGGGGGTGATTGACTTGTCATCAAGGATAAGATTTGAACGGATACATCCGCATGGTCAGGTGAGATATACCATTCTTGAAAAATGGTTTGCCAAGATTGGGGCCGACTTTCAATATTTCTGAGTTTTCCGGCACGAATAGTGCCAGAAAACTCAGGTTCAGTTGATCTATTAAGTGAGAAATCAGTCAAATACTGTGCTTTTGAACGGGTACTGGGAGTGGAAAGAGAGACGACCATGGAGCGCTTGTCGGTGTGACTGATCAATAAATGCGAGAACATCTGCATTAGAAAATTCACATGGCGCCGCTGAAAAAGAAAAATTGATAAAGACAGGATCGGGGGGCTCGCTAAGACAGCGATAAAGAAAAATCCGGAGGACAGCTTTTCGTCATGAATAATGGGGAATATGTTTCGAAACAGATAAAAGACTTCTATAGATAGATAAGGAATTTTTTAAAAGCTTTTCGATACTTCGGATAGATGCAGGTATTGCTTTACAGGAAGAGAGTAGCTGGAGTGGATAATTTGAAGATCTGCTCCGCGGCACTGCATTTTAATTTGCCTAATCACAATGACTTGAGGTGAAAAATATGAATATCATTACCTGTTTTAAAGTGGTTCCCGATGAACAAGATCTGTTCATAGATGTCAATGGTGATATTTCTGCTGAAAAAGCAAAAATCAATATCAGCAATTATGATTTAAACTGCATTGAAGCGGGGACACAATTGATAGAGAGCAACGGAGGAAACTATGCTGCTATAAGTGTAGGATCTGCCAGAATCAATGACTCAAAGCTGAAAAAAAATGTATTATCACGCGGACCGAAAAGTCTGCTTCTGATTGCTGACGATCAATTGAATAATCTGGACACACATCAAACGGCGCTTGCTTTAAAGGCGGGAATCGGAAAAATCGGAAAATACGATCTCATCCTTTGTGGGGAAGGATCTGCAGATTTATATGCTCAACAGGTCGGCGTTCAGCTGGGTGAACTGCTGAATGTTCCAACGATTAACAGTGTTGATAAAATTTCTGTCGTCAATGGAGCAGTAATTGCCGAACGTTCTTTGGAAAAAGAAGTTGAAACGGTAGAACTATCTTTACCTGCAGTGATTTCGGTAACTTCAGACATTAATCAGCCCAGAATTCCGTCGATGAAACAGATTCTGAACGCAGGAAAAAAACCTTCAACTGTTTTGACAGCATCCGATCTGGATCTGACCGATTTTACAAGAACGATTGAAGTTTTGAGTACGAAGGTGTTGAAACAAGCAGCTAGGAAGAAAGATATTGTTGAAGGAGATTCAACTGAGGCTATTCGACAGTTTATTGATAAAATTTCCGGAGAATTAAAATAGGTGGTGCTGAATAATGACAATATTTGTATTTGCAGAAAATAATTCCGGTTATGCAGAATTATGCGACGGTGCCAGTCAGTTAAACCATCGAGTGGAAGCCGTTATGATCGGTTCGAAAATTCAGCAGGTCAATGCAGATAAAGTGTGGCACATACCCGATCAAAAAGATACCATGCTTGAAGATTATACAGACACAATCATTGCACTTGTAAAAAAGGTCAAACCTGATTTCTTCCTGATAGAGTCGACAAAAAGATGTAAATTAATTGCCGGGCGCATAGCGGCTGCCGGCGGAACCAGCGTGATTACAGATGTTTTTGAATTGGCCGGGAACGGAGAAGCGAAACATGCGGTTTATGGTGGTGCGGCAGTGCGTGAGGAAAAAGTAAATACGGCCACAGCAATTATAATGATGATGCCGGGCGCATTTTCGGCAGGGGGTCCGCCTGTAAAAAAGCCGGAAGTGGAAACCTTTGAGTACGTAGAACCTCATTCCAAAATGAAAATAATTAATAAGGAACAGAAACAAAGAATCAATGCCGATGTCAGCCATGCAAAAAGGGTCATAGGGGTAGGCCGCGGATTAGCTGCACGGGAAGACCTGGACATGATCCGGAAACTCGCTTCTTTGATCGGTGCAGAAATCGGATGCTCAAGACCCATCGCCGAGGTGGAACATTGGCTGCCAAAAGAAATTTACATCGGCGTCACGGGTGTTACCATATCGCCGGATGTTTATCTGGCTTTGGGCATTTCGGGACAAATTCAGCACGCAGTCGGAATCAGTCAGGCAAAAACAATCATTGCCATTAACAAGGATAAGAAAGCACCCATATTTGAGCATGCCGATTATGGGATTGTGGCTGATCTCTATAAGGTAGTGCCTGCTTTGATCCATCATTTTAATTAATAAAATAAAATAAAAACGGAAAAACGGCGGCTGAGTTTTTCCGCTTTTCTATAAGTATGGAATAGAGAAGGGGAGTTCAAAGTGTCTGAAGAAAAATTCGATGCCATTATCGTCGGTGGCGGCATTGCCGGAACAGTTGCCAGTTATTTATTGGCCAAAGAGGGATTGGATGTTGTTCTGATAGAACGCGGGAATTATTGCGGAAGCAAAAATATGACAGGAGGACGGATCTACGGTCACAGTATTGAAAAGATTTTCCCCCATTTTGCCGAGGAAGCACCCATAGAACGAAAGATCACGCGAGAAAAAATCAGTTTGATGACAGGAGAAAGCAATTTTACCATTGATTTTTCATCTTCAGAATTAGGGAGGCAAGGCGGTGACTCTTATTCGGTTCTGCGCGGAGCTTTTGACCAATGGCTTGCAGGCAAAGCTGAGAAAGCAGGTGTCAACATTATTACCGGAATTCGCGTTGATAATCTTATTATCCATAATGGAGCTGTAAGTGGGGTTGTGGCCGGAGAAGATGAATTAGAATCGGATGTAACGATCCTTGCCGATGGCGTTAATTCTCTGTTAGCGCAAAAATTAGGATTTTGCGAGGAACTACGAGCCAATCAAGTCGCTATCGGCGTCAAGGAAGTCATTGAACTTCCTGCTCATGTCATTGAAGATCGTTTTCAGTGTTCAGGAAAGGAAGGAACTGCCTGGTTATTTGCCGGCTATCCCTCGGGAGGACGAATTGGCGGTGGATTTTTATATACGAATCAATCCAGCCTTTCTTTGGGTATCGTCTGTACGTTAGACGATGTCATTAAAGGAGAGAAGTCCGTTCCGCAATTGTTGGAGGATTTTAAGAAACATCCTGTCATTCAGCCATTGATCAAAAATGGAAAGTTGCTCGAATATTCCGGTCACCTCGTTCCGGAGGGCGGCCTTAACAGCATTCCGAAAATTGTCGGCAACGGTGTCTTAGTCGTGGGCGATGCGGCGGGTTTTTGCATCAATCTTGGCTATGCTGTGCGAGGTATGGATTTTGCTGTGGCTTCGGCAGAGTGTGCAGCAAAGGCAGTGCTTAAAGCTAAAGAATCTCAAAATTTTCGCGAAGAATCACTAAATGGTTATCACGACAATTTAGAGAGAAGTTTTGTCATGAAAGACCTGAGGCTTTATAAGAAATTCCCGCATTTTCTAGAAAAGACACCGAGAATTTTTAAAGAATACCCGCAAATGGTGGAAAATCTGATGAACGATTTATTTATCATGAATGGCCAGCCGGCTAAACCGTTAACAAAGAAAATAGTGAATAATATGAAAAAAGTTGGGATATTAAATATTGTAAAAGATTGCTGGAGAGGAGTCCGTTCGCTATGAATACAGTCGACGTTGACGAAAAACTTAACATAGATAAATTTAATGTAGATGAAGACAATGCACATATTGTTTTAAAGCAAGATGAAATTGATTCGCATGAATTTCAGAAATTGATTGTTGCCTGCCCTGCGAATTGTTATAGGGTAACAGAAAATGGCGAATTCCATTTTGATTATGCCGGTTGTTTAGAATGCGGGACATGCAGGGTATTATGCGGGAAAACAATTTTGAAAAAATGGGAGTTTCCGCAAGGGACCATGGGTGTTGAGTATAGATATGGATAATAAAAGGATAGGTATACTTTTTAGAAGCAAATAATCGGTCATTTCAGAACCTTATAGATTACCCGGAAGAAAATGTGTCTGACTGCGAGGTGATTCTCGTGGCTAAGCCTGAAGATGTGGTTCGTTTACCGGAGATTTATCGGAAGTCCCGGCTTTGGTGCTGGAAATGTCGGATTGATCAGGGAAAATGGCGAGTCCGATTTATGTTGAATCTGAAATGCTGGAAGTGAGCGGGAATGAATGAGAGAGTTGCTATTTATCCGGGAGATTTTGATCCTGTGACGTACGGCCATCTTGATATCATTGTCCGCGGGTTGACCATTTTTGATAGGATAATTGTTACAGTTCTCAATAATTCAAGGAGGGATTTCCTTTTTTCAGTAAAGGAACGGGTGAAGTTGCTTCAGATGGCGACAAGTACAATGGCTGCAGTAACTATCGATTCATTTAACGGACTTCTGATAGATTATGCCGATCAAAAAAAGGTGCACACAATACTGCGTGGATTGCGGGCGGCTTCGGATTTTGAATGCGAGCTGCATATTGCAGTGATTAATAAAAATTTAAATCCAAATATTGAAACCTGCTTTATGATGACCAGCAGCAAGTATTCTTTTTTCAATTCCAGCATGGTCAAAGAAGCGGCGGGCTGCGGCGGTTCTGTTTCAAATCTTGTACCGCCGTGTGTCGAAGAAGCTTTGAAAAATAAATTTGCTGCGGCCGGCAAAAGTTGATAGCCATTACGCCAAGTTTTTTTACTTGGCGTTTTTTAATGTGCGCCCGGCATGAGCAGCAGCTGATCGAAGCAATTGGCTAAAGGCTTGGCCGGAGACAAGCATGTCCGTTGTGGGGCCGGAATCTGAAAGAAATCAAATCGGGATCAATCTTTTGAATAAGAATTGTATAGTCAGGCAGAGCAGCACAGATACATAAGAACCGTTTATTCATTGATTTTAATATATCGAACCTGACAACCTGCCTGCGATTAACTAACAAAAACAAATTGCACGAGAGCCATATAAACGAGTGTACCTATGACAATACAAGCCAGCGTATTTTTCTTCCATATGTAAAGAATGATGATAGATAAGATTGCGATTATTTCCGGTAATCCGTGGGAACCGGAAAAAAAAGAAACATCCTTCAAACTGTAAATGACTAATAAGCCGATTACGGCGGAAGGCAATACTTTTCCCAAATATTTAATGTAGCGCGGCGCTGTTTTGCTTGCCGGGAAAATGATAAAGGGTAAGAATCTAGTCATTATTGTTCCTAAAACGACCGCAATGATTGTGATGATGCTTTGTTCCGGAGTCATCGTCATCTTGCCGCCTCCTCTCTGCGTTTAAGGCTATTTTTTAATATCGTAAGGCTGAGCAGTATCGTCATCATTGCAGGAATCATAAAGTTGCCGGATCCAAAGATAAATAAGCAAATGGCCGAGGAAAGTATGCCAATAGAGGATGACAAATGATTTTTTGAATAGGTCCATTGACTAAGGAAAATGACGACGAATAACGCGGTTAAAACAAAGTCAATTCCTCTCGTATTAAATTTAATATAATTTCCAAGTATGCCGCCCAAGGTGGCACCGGCTACCCAGTAGAAATGATTTAATAAGGTAACAAAAAACATAAACCATCCTTTGTCTACATTTTTAGGAGGCGTTACGGAATAATTAATCGAGAAAGATTCATCACACAGTCCAAAGATCAAATACCATTTTTTCTTTCCCGTATCTTTGTATTTTTCGAGCATGGATATTCCATAAAAGAGATGCCTTGCATTGACCATTAATGTCAGTAGAAAAGCATAGATAGGATTGAATGAGGACATTAATAGGTTTACGGTCACAAATTCCATGGATCCCGCAAAAATCGTCAGGCTCATAAGCATCGGATAAATGAATGAAAATCCTTCGCTGTTCATGTAAATGCCATAGGCCAATCCTAGAACTAAGAAACCTGTACAAATTGGAAGTGTATATGGAAAAGCAGTTTTTAATGCATTCATTTTATTCATGGTACAGACTCCCGTCAACACTTGATTTTTAATGGTTTCGTATGTAAAATATAAAGAACAAATGAACAACTTATTTAACAATCGTAATATATAATTTACGATGGTTAAATATAATTGTCAAGCCCGGAAAGGATATTTTATGGATCTTAATCATATTATTGCTGCGAATCTTAATCGACTAAGAACCGGGAAAAATTTGAGCCTGGGTCAATTATCTGACTTATCCGGTGTCAGCAAAGTGATGCTCTCACAAATTGAAAAAGGAGAATCCAACCCGACAATAAATACCATTTGGAAAATTGCCAATGGGCTTAAAGTTCCTTATACAAAGCTGATTGATGAAATGCCCAATAACGCTGTCATTGTAAGAAAATCCGAATGTAAAAAACAAGTGAATGAAGCTGAGAATTATCGCGTTTTTTGCTATTTTACAAGTACGCCCACACGAAATTTCGAACTGTTTCGTGTAGAATTAGATTCTCATTCAGCGAATGAATCGATTGGACATTCGGAAAAATCTCAGGAATATATTTACATCACTAACGGGAAATTGATTTTAAAAACCAAAGGAAAAGAGTACACGCTTTCAGAAGGAGATTCCATTTATTTCGATTCTTCAGTGCGTCACACTTATATTAATCGACAGAATTGTTTACTGACCTTCGTTGTCATAAACTATTACCTTTAAACAAGAATTCCGATCGGACTCATGATAGATTTTTGCTGCGTGTCAGCGGGCTTTCTGACCTGAATTGTCGTGAAATTATAACAGCGGTTTTGAGGAGCGAATGGATAAAGGCCTTTTGGCCGAACAGCACGTTCACATAAATATTTGCTGCAAAACCGCTGTTAATCAAAGGACCGCCCTATACTAGAATTTTTCAGAGCCTGGCTGTAAAGAGACGACATGCAGCTTTTGAGCTACCCCGCTTCAAAATTCTTCGAGTCGCATTTCTAATAAGCCTTTATCCCAGGACACATTTCTCTATTTTACTTAATCAATCGTATTTATCTATCCTTTTACAAAATAATTAACCCTTTTTATAAACTGTCGGCCATTATTTTCCGCGGCAAATAGCGGCGCTTTACGGGAAAAGAGGGCGGACAGCAGATGAAAATACGGCGTCAATCGGATCCTGCCGTCATCATTCTGGTGCTGTCTTTTCACAAACAGCCAGTCATGGGGAGAAAGCGTAAGGGCACCCGGATTGATTGAAAGCAGATATCGGTCGGATGGGAAGCCGGTTCCGGCTGACTCCGCGGCCCGCTTCCGGAATGCCAATCTGTTTGCATTGATAGTAAAAACTGTCATCAGTTGTTTTGCTTCAATCTGACAAATCTGTAAGATTGCGCTTCGGAAATGTAAGAATGACCTGCACTGGATCTTGTATACTAAATCCATCAGCCAAATAATAGGCAGGGAGCGAGCCAAATGTTGTTACAAGTCAATCACTTGCAGAAAATTTTTCAGACAAGATTCAGCAAAGAGAAAACCGTCGCGCTGCAGGATGTCAGCTTCAGTGTCGAAGATGGGGAGTACATTGCCATTATGGGTGAGAGCGGTTCCGGGAAAACGACGCTTCTGAACATTTTGGCAACGCTTGAAAAGCCCACGTCGGGATCCGTGGTGCTGAACGGGCAGGAGGTTACGAAAATTAAAGAGAGCAAGCTGGCGGAGTTTCGCCGCACGCATCTGGGCTTTGTCTTTCAGGACTTCAACCTACTCGATACACTGTCCGTGCGCGACAATATTTTCCTGCCGCTCGTACTCGGCCGCCGGAAGGTACGGGAGATGGAGCAGCGGATCGAGCAGCTGGCACCGAGATTAAATATTGCCGACTTGCTTAACAAACAGCCTTTCGAATTGTCAGGCGGTCAGAAGCAGCGCGTGGCGATCGCGCGTGCCCTGATCACGCGGCCGCAGCTTGTTCTGGCCGATGAACCGACGGCAGCGCTTGATTTCAGGAACAGCGAAGACTTATTGGGCCTGCTTGAGGAAATTAATGAAACCGGTCAGACGATCCTGATGGTCACTCACTCGGCGATCGCGGCCAGTCATGCCAAACGCGTTTTGTTTATTAAAGACGGCCGCATTTTCCACCAGCTTTACCGTGCAAATCAGGAATCATCCGGCTTCATGCAAAAAATCAGCATGACCATGATGAACCTGCTCGGGACCGAGGCGAGATAAGATGTTTTACTTCAAACTGGCGAGCCGCAACATTCGCAAATCCATAAGCAGTTTCCTTCCTTTTGCACTTTCAAGTATCGTGATGTTTATCATGAATCTGGTCATTGCGACGATATTGCTCAGTCCGAGCCTGAAAAAACTGCCGGGTGCGGCGAATGTGGCGATGCTGCTCGGCCTGGGGCTGATCGTCCTGATCATCTTTGCCGTCATCTTTATGATCTACAGTTATCGGTTTTTACTGAAACGAAGAACGAAGGAATTCGGGCTTTATAATATTCTTGGCCTGAAAAAACGGCAGATTGTCAGAATCTCGATTCTGGAACTATTGATCATGTTCCTTGCGACCGTCGTTGCAGGAACCGTCTTCGGAGTCATTTTCGCCAAATTTTTATATCTTATCTTAATCAACCTGCTTGGCGAAAACTACTTTGACCTGCAATGGAGCACGTCGGCAGTCATGATCGTTTCCGCAGTCTTCGCGATGATTTATCTGCTGCTGATTATCATCGGCAGCTTCTCAATTCACCGGCAGTCCAGTCTGGAATTGCTTAACGACGCGAATAAAGGGGAAAAAGAGCCGAAGTCGCGCGGAATTCTTGCCCTGCTGGGCATGATTTTCCTGGCAATCGGCTATTATCTTGCCGTCACCGTAACCTCTCCGCTCGATGCGTTAACAAAATTTTTTATCGCTGTGCTGTTTGTCATTTTCGGGACATTATTATTCTACCTCAGTTTTACGGTCTGGCTGCTGAAACATCAGAAAAGGAACAAAAACTATTACTATCAGCCTAAACATATGATTACTCTGTCGAGTATGATTTACCGTATGAAACAGAACGCGGTCGGACTGGCCAATATTACGATTCTCGTCGCGATGACATTCGTCACCCTGGCGACAACGGTCGGTTTATATTCCAGCATCAATGGATTTCTGAATGAATTTTTCGTTCGGAATACAGTCGTTAATATTAATGCTCCGCAGCAGCGAAGCACCGCATTCATCGATCGGGTGGCTGAAGATACGGGAATACCGTTGAAAAATGAAATTGTCTATGAAATGTCAAACGGCATAACCGGAGCAATAAAGGACGGTCATTTTGAAAACAGACAAAATCTTTCCAATCTGACTACAGTAAATTTCATGACGGCACAGACTTATGAAAAGCTGACCGGCAAAAAGGTTCATTTGCAGGGCAATGAGGCCATCGCGTATCCGGCGGTTGGAAGCTTTAAGGAAACCGAAGTGCGATTCGGAAATCATACTTTTAAAATCAAAGAACAAATTCAGCACATCAATAATTTCCCATCAATGAACCTGATGGCCTCAAACTGGCTGATTCTGATTGTCAATACGAAAGAACAAATTCAGCCGATATTAGACGCTGCAACCCAGGCGGCCGGGCAGCCCACTGTCAAACTGGGTTTTGAGACCACGATCGGTACCGACATGACTGCGCAGAATGCAAAGAGGCTCAAAGACGCTTTGTCCCCCTATCGCGCGAATGGAGACAGACCGATTCAACGTATCGATCGCGCGGAAACCAATGGGGGTCAGGCAGTTTCCGGTATGACGCCGGCCATGAACAGTTATGAAGAGATGCATAAGAGCTTTTTGAGTTTTGCGGGCGGCTTCCTGTTTATCGGCCTCGTTCTGGGTTTCACCTTTATCCTGGGTACGGCGTTAATCATCTACTATAAGCAAATCTCAGAAGGGGAACAGGATAAACGCAGTTTTAAAATTCTCCAGGAAGTCGGGCTGAGCGGCGAAGAAGTGCGGCAGACGATTCGCTCACAGGTTCTGCTCATGTTCTTCTTACCGGTTGGCGTCGCGATTGTTCACTTTGCCTTTGCGTTCATCATGATTCAAAAACTAATCAGTTTATTCGGTACGGCACGATTCAGCTTGCTGCTGATGACCAGCACGGGGACGATTGCCGTTGTTTCCGTCATTTACTATCTCATTTACAGACAAACGAGCCGGACCTACTATCGAATTGTTGAACGGTAAGGTCAGGGGCATCCCGGGTTTGGGATGCCTTTTTTGTATTTGTCGGCTGCTGTGAAAATCAGTAGAATGGATATAGCCGATTAATAAGGGAGACATTTTGATGGCAAAAGTGTTTGTTGTGGAGGACGATGCGGCCATTGTCAAGCAGCTGAAAACAGCTCTGATTGTGTACAAGGTTGTTTCCGTACAAAACTTTCGCAGCGTCCGCCAGGAAATTGATGAGGCGGCACCGGATTTAATCCTGATGGACATCACCCTGCCGTATTTTAACGGCTTCTACTGGACAACGGAAATCCGTAAGCGGTCAACGACACCGATCATCTTTCTGAGTTCGGCGGATGATGAAATGAATCAGGTGATGGCGATGAACATGGGCGCGGACGATTACATCACAAAACCGTTTTCGATTGACGTGCTGACGGCAAAGATTAACGCATTACTCCGCAGAACCTACAGCTTTTCTCAGGCAAAGCTGGTTTTTAAAGAGTTTGTATTGGAAGGAACAGAGTTGAAAAAGGGTTCCGATCAGGTCGATCTGACACCCACGGAAGCGAGGCTGCTCCGTACATTATTTGAACAGCCCGGTCAGACCGTGACAAAAGAGGCGCTGCTTGCAAAGCTTTGGGCATCGGACGAATACATCGATGCCAATGCGCTGCAGGTAAATATTGCACGTATGCGTAAAAAGCTGAATGCCATCGGCTTTGACTATATTGGAACCGTACGGGGTGTCGGTTATGTATTGGCATGAGCGAAAGCCTTATTATTTTGCCGTTCTGGTGGTATTCTTCATCATGAGTCTTACCTTTTATCTGCGCGGATTGCCCTTGCGTACCTTCTGGTCGAGCTTCCTGTTCGGCGCGACCGTTCTCGCCGTTTTCGGCAGTTATGACTATTATCGGTTTTTCCGCCGCCATAAGGAACGAATCAATCAAGTTGTCCCTTCTGTTTCTTTAAGACCGGAAACCGCGGCAGAGAAGGACATGCTGACATTACTGGGTGAACAAAAAGCATATTATGAAGATAAACTTTTCAGAGTACGGCAGTTTGATGAGAACTTAACCGAAGTGGTGAGCATGTGGAGCCATCAAATGAAGGTACCGCTATCTGTACTCGATCTGATGGGACAGACGAAAGAGTTTACAATCGATGAATTGAGGGAGCAGACGTTCCAGCTGGAAAATTATCTGGACATGCTGCTGTACTATCTGCGCCTGAATAATGAACAGACGGATTATCGCTTTTCAAAGGTGCAGCTGAGGCCGCTCGTTCAGGCCCTCGTGCGCAAGTTTGCTCCTCTGTTCATAAAAAAGGGGCTTCGTGTAGCGGTTGATGGCGACGCGATCTGGATCACGGATGAGAAGTGGCTGTCCTTCGCGCTTGAACAGATTGTCAGCAATGCGGTAAAGTATACTGAAAAGGGCCAGGTCGGTATCCATATGACTCCAACCTCTATTCAAGTCCGCGACACGGGTATCGGCATTTTAAAGGAAGACCTGCCGCGTCTGTTCGAACATGGCTTTACCGGCTACAATGGGCGGCGCGATAAAAAAGCGACAGGCCTCGGTTTTTTCCTGGCAAAAGAAGTTGCCGACCGGCTCTCTCTGACTATTCGCGTCGATTCCGAAATTGACAAGGGGACGACCGTGACGATTAAGCGCATGGAAGAAAAGCGGCACAGTTGAAAAAGATTGCTCCATCAAGGTCAAGGCAGCGAAAAGATGGATAAGGACATTCGAACGTTTAAAGACAATAAAACGGGTGACGCTTTTAGTCCCCTTTTTTTTGATGAATGAATGCTCAGACGTCGTTTTATCCCATGGGGAAGGAATCTGGCTAGTCGTTCATTGTTATAGACTATTGAAGGGGGGACAGGAACGATGAGTAAAAATATTGTTATTTCAGGCGGCAGCGGATTTATCGGGCGGTCGTTGATCCGTTCCTTTCATCAGGAAGGGCATCATCTTTACATTTTGACCAGGCAGGATCCCAAACGTTTTACTCCTTTAAATCATGTCCATTACGTTCAGTGGATGCAGAAGGGTGCGGATGATTGGACCACAAAGCTTCCGGATTCTATTGACGGCCTAATCAATTTATCAGGCGCTTCCATCAACGGCGGACGATGGACACGCAAAAGAAAGGAACGTTTATTGAGCAGTCGTTTACAAAGTACCGGCACACTGGTCCGCTTTATCGAGCAAGTCAAAACAAAACCCGGTTTGCTGATCAGTGCGTCGGCAGTCGGCATTTACGGGACCTCCGCTACGAAGACTTTTAGTGAAACATCGGGTCATGGAAATGGCGATTTTCTCAGCCATCTTGCCTCTGTGTGGGAAAAATCCGCGCTCGAAGCGGAACGGTTCGGGGTGCGCACGGTCTGTGCACGATTCGGCCTCGTTCTCGGTCGTCAAGGCGGCGCGCTGCCTCTCCTCAATCTGCCTTATCGGCTTTTTATGGGCGGCAAAATCGCCTCGGGAAATCAATGGCTGTCATGGATCCACATCGATGATCTTGTCCGCCTGATGCGATTCATTATTGATAATCAGCAAATCAGGGGTCCAGTCAACTTTACATCGCCAAGTCCGGCCACAATGAGAGATCTTGGCAGAACACAGGCAAAAGTACTGAAACGGCCCTATTGGCTGAACGTTCCGGAACAATTAATCAGGCTCGCGCTCGGTGAAAGAAGTTTTATGGCGACGGAAGGACAGCGCGTTCTTCCTCGAAAGGCGCTGGATGCCGGCTTCCGGTTCCAATTTAACAATCTTGAAGAAGCACTGCTTGATTTGTCGAAAGAAAAACCGATCTGAACGAGAACGTATGGATCATCAGGCGGCTGTCCGTTCCCGGTTGTTTATCTGTAAACAGGCAAGATCGATAACCTGGCTGCATTTCAAATGCGGGTGGCCGGGCGGTGGCACGAACTGATCAGAAGACGAACTGAGCTGAATCGACAGACATATCCTGGCAGGAAGATAAAGTTTCTGTTTCCGCTTTCTGCTTGAACGGCGATCCCATACGCTGTCAATCTGTTTCCGTTATCGCTGTTTTCCAGCATACCTGCCCCTATTTTACGCGTTTTACGCATCTATGAGCAGTTGGCCAATCGCAGCTGCAATTACTTGTGTAAAACTTACGGCTTTTCCGCCTTTGTTTCTTTTACTCTGAAGGCAAGAAGAAATCCAATGACTGAAAGCACCAGGGCAAAACAAAATCCATATTTGGAGCCCTTGACAAAGGCTTCCGCTTCACGCGTACCGCCGCCGGAGAAATACGATGTTTGCCCGACACTGAGCAGCCACGTAGCGACTGCAGTACTCATCGCACCGATGATCTGCTGCAAGGTGTTTATTATGGTGCTTCCATCCCTTGCCAGATTCGCCGGGAGTGCATTCAATCCGCTCGACTGAGCCGGTGCCATGACCAGCGGGATACCGATCATTAGTAAAATATGACATAAAATGATATAAGCTACGGAACTTCCGGACGATGTCAAGAGCAGCAGTGCGGTACTGATCATAGAGGTGAAAAATCCGATTCTGACGAGATGCTTCGCTCCGAATTGATCATAAAACCGCCCCGACAGATAGGAGAACAATACATTGATCAGTCCTCCGGGCAGCAATATCATCCCCGCCAGAGCTACCGGAATCGTCAGGCCGTTCTGAAGATATTGCGGCAGCAAATACATGGCGGATAAAGTAACGCTGAAATCCACCATCACCAGGATGGCTGCTGTTCGGAATTTAGGAACCATTAGTGCTTTGATATTGAGGACAGGATTTTCCATCTGCAGCTGTCTTTTTGTATAAAGTATCATGGCAATGATACCGATGATCAGTACTCCGATGATCGGACCCTTGAATCCGAATTCACTGGCCAGACTGACGCCGAGCACAATGCCCCCAAAACCAAGGATGGAAGTCAAACAGGAAATCACGTCGACTTTCGGATGGCTTAGTTTATATGGATTGACCATGAAAATGGCTGTAAAGATCATGGCAATCATTAATATGATCACAAAGAAAAAGAAAATCCAGCGCCAGGAAAGAGCTCCGAGAATGAGGCCGGAAAGAGTCGGCCCAATCACCGGTGCAAACATGACAACCAGGGAGGATACTCCCATAGCGGAACCGATTCGCTTCGGGGGAAAGATTTCCAAGATGACCGAAAACGTCATGGGCAGGATCATGCCTGTTCCAAGGCCCTGAATGACACGTCCGGCTAGAAGTAGCCCGAAATCAGGTGCAAAACCGCTGATAAGAGAGCCGATGATGGACGATCCCAAAGCAAAAAGAGTCAGCTGCCTGATTGAGAAACATTTCATGAGCAGGCTGGAAAAGGGAAGAATAATTCCGATCATCAGCATATACCCGATCACCAGCCACTGGGCAATACCTGCACTGATATGAAAAAATGCTCTTAATTGCGGCAGGGCAATATTTAGAGAGGTTTCACCGAACAGCCCGTTAAACGTTCCTAAAAATAATCCCAGCAACACCAGATATGGATGCTTCACTTCCACTCTGGCTTTTGAGAATGTTTGCTGCTTTTGTACCATAGGATAAAGTGCCTCCGCATATTTTTAAAATTTTTGGGGTATGTTGCCCATGTTTTATCATTTAAGATTTCAAGTGACAAAAATCAATCTATATATAATTTCAATTATTTAATAAACTTTATGGAAATAATTTTTTCCGTATCGCAAAGTGGCCACTTGTAGACCGGTCTATATATTAAGGCCAAAAAACAATTCCCCTTAAAGACTATTATTTTTCACTCAATAAAACATCTATACTATGACTGACCGCTGCAAGCGGGACTGTATCCTTCCTTGTAACAGAGACCGTAATGGCACCTTCAATCATGATCTCGATGATCATACCCAACTGTTCAGCTCTTTGTTTTGAAAAACCATTCTGGACCAATTTATCCGCGTAGAGGCCGCTTAACGATGCAAATACTTTTTTACAGGCTTCTCTCAAAGGTTCACTTGAAGCATACGTTTCTAAAGCAATTAGACTCACTGAGATATCCTGAAGTTTATTTTCTTTTTCCAAGTCGGTGATGATATTGCCGATTAAATGATTTATAGCATTCTCGGGGTCTGAATATTTATCCAGTGCGGCCTGCAATTTTTCCTTTATAGATTTGTTTGCTGATTGAATGGCTTCCAATGCCAACTGTTCTTTGCCATTTGGGAAATAATAGTAAAGAGAACCCTTCGGTGACTCGCTTTCCTTCAAAATTTCATTTAATCCCGTAGCATTGTACCCGTTCATCTGGAAAAGTCGAGTAGCCGTATTAATAATTTTTTCTCTTGAATGATTTTTAGAATTCATAAGAATGTCCTTTCATTAAAATAAACCAACCCGTTTACATAGTAGGTTATTATATATTAAATTATTTTTATGTCAATGTTTTCGTTGCCGGAGTGCACTCCTAAGCATAGAAGCCGAAAGAGTACAGAAATTACGGCTCCCGGCGCCGATTTTATTTTATGGAAGGGAAGTATCGGGATTAAAGTTCATGAGTACTCGATATTATATAGATAAACGGGCCGTTTCACAGTAGGTTACTTTAAGTATGCAGGGCTCCAAAAGTGGGAGAAAACGGCGAAAGGCTTCAAAACATGAAGAGTAGGGATCGGAATTAAAAACAAAGGCATGCTTATAGTCTTCGGCACGGTGCGGAAAAAGCGAAAAGGAGGGGATAACAGAAACGGAAACGGCTTGAGCACAGAAAGCATGATGCCATCGGCTTCCCGGTCCGCTGAAATGATATCGTTTTAGAGAAGGCATCCGGCCGGACCGTTTTCTGTCCGACGGGATGCCTCTATTCCGTAACAAACATGTTTGAATGTCAAACGCATGGCCCCGATCATGATTTCAGACCGGCGCCGGCTCTGTTCGGAGTCTGATCGTTTTCACAATTGTTGCTGAAAGATTTATTGTGAAGGCTGCCGCCCGGCCGATTTTTCATGTGAAGGCCGACATTCCGGGTCAGTCGGATACTGTGAAGCGGCTGTTTTTAACTGTAGGGTGCTCGATTTCGTCCAGAATGGCGGCAGCGATCGTGGCGTTTGTCACATGCGAGGTTCCGTCGGCAGCCTTGAGCAGATGATCCCTCCCGAGTTTCGGGGCATGCCGCTCGCCTTCCTGAAAGAGGGCCGACGGTGAAACGCCCACCCAGTTTACATTATCGACGCCGCGCAGAAATGTGAGTTCGCGAGACTGCGCTTCCGGAATGGTAATCCATGCATCGGAGCCGGGCTGTCTGCGGATCGTTTCGACGAACGGACGATCATTCTCATCAAGCAGGCTGCCCGCGCCGAGAACAAAGAAAAGACGGGGCCTCTGTGTCTCGCGGAACAGGGCCGTCAGCTTAGCCGCCAGGTCCACATGCAGATAGGCCTTCGCCGGCGGAGCACTGAAGGCATTGATGACGACATCAAAATCCGCAAGATCGCTTTTCTGCAGCTCGAACGCATCTTTTGCAAGCAGGCTGACATCGTTGCCCAGCAGCTGGCGGGCCCGTGCACCGTCACGGACAATGGCCGTGACCTCATGCCCGCGTGTGACGGCTTCGTGAAAGACGGCATGGCCGGCCATGCCGGTTGCTCCTATGATCGCAATTTTCATATTCGATACCTCCATGAATGATTTTGATAAATTATATTGCTCTTTTTTTGTAAGGAAGCTGAGGATCATCCCTGTGCCAATGATTTTGGCGGATGAAAAATTCTGCCCATAGATTGGTTGATTCATCCATCATGTAATTTTCAGTTGCTGCCGTACAAATATAATTATATCATATAATTATATTCGATATCTATCTGGGAGGATGCTTTATGTCCGGCACGTGTAACTCGAATCTGACAGACAGGATTCTGGACGCATTGGAATGTGCAAGGGAGGCACATAACTTGCTGCCGCCTTTGCCTCTTAATATGAAGCCTATATATTTCCGTATTCTCGGTGCTCTGTACCGAACCCGCGATGACAGCGGCAAAGCGCGCGTTTCCGACATCAATAAAGCGTTGGGCTTTTTGCTGCCTAATACAACCAAGTATCTCGGTGAACTCGATCATCTGAAAATTATTGAAAAGACCTCTTTGGATTCCGATAAACGGGTAGTACTGGTACGGGCGACCGAACTGGGTGAAGTGTATATTCAAAAATTTGTTGTAAATATTCATGAGCGTTTGGAGAATGAATTTGCCTCAATCAGTAAAAACGATCTGATCACGATGATCGGAACTATCCGAAAGGTCTATCGTGCCATGAAAAAAGTTTATCAAGAAGAAAATATCAAAATGGATAAATGAAAAAATCAAGCGACCGTTTTAAATGAAAGAGAATACTATGGGGAATATCTTAGAAAACAAAAAAGCACAAAATATCTCGGCAGCAAAGGACTGGTTCTGTTTCTGGCGCTGCTGAGCGCATTTGTGCCGCTGTCTACTGATCTTTATCTGCCCGCCCTGCCGACCATGCTGAGGTTTTTTCATGTGTCCGAATTGGAGATAAATCTGATTTTGCCATTTTCCGGGGGTTCCAGGGTACCGTTCTAACGAAAAGCTTCCCTTAATTCTACATTTATTTTATTTCATATTGTTACTGAATTTTCCTTGTCTAAAAAAGGTTAAGGAGAACAGTACAAGAGCAAGCAGTGCGCATAGAGCGCCAAAATAGAATGTGACTGCGGGTGACCATTGATCCCATAAAAATCCGGCGATCAGATTGGCCGGCAGGGTCATGATCCCGAGCGTGGCGTTGAAAATTCCATAGGCAGTGCCTCTCTGTTCTTCCGGAACGAGTCCGGCGACGAGCGCTTTTGCGGCGCCTCCGTCCGCAGCGTAATACATTCCATAGAAAATGAAAACGATCCAAATTTCCCAGGCTTTGTTGGCAAGGGCAAAGCCCAGATAAGCCAGAATAAAGATCAACCATCCCAGCTGCATCACTCTGATCTTACCGATTTTGTCGGCCAGAATTCCAAAGGGAGTCGATAATAACGCATAAAAAAGGTTAAACAGCGCGTAAATGAGCGAAATGGTAAATGCATTAATGCCCAGATTCTGAGCACGGAGAATTAAGTAGGAATCACTTGAATTCCCAAGAGTAAAAAGAAGCATAATTAACTAAAACTTGAAACACCAAAAACAGTGTTTAAGCCTTATCCGATAAGGGGGTAACACAAAAAATAAAAGCATGA
>NZ_JAUUBW010000007.1:0-101302 GCF_036598985.1 Sporolactobacillus sp. KGMB 08714 | reverse complement strand
ATCGCCGTGAATCGCTGATCAACATCATCAAACCGCTGATCGATCGCCGTGAATCGCTGATCAACATCATCAAACCGTTGACCGATCGCCGTGAATCGCTGATCAGCATCATCAAACCGCTTATCGATTGTGCTGAATTGCTGATCTACATTATCAAACCGCCTTTTGTTCTCATTCCTAAGTTCAGCGAATTCTTTTCCCAGCCCGTCCAGCTTTTCTGTGATTTTTATTAATAGTTCTTCGTTCATTTACCTCATCTCCTTATTTTAAATGATTGATCATTGCGATTTCCTTTTTCTTGTTTTAATCGAAAGGGATTCTTTGAATCGTATAACTCGTAAAGCATGATCCCAATTGTAGAAGAAGCCCTTCATAGTATGACTGATGAACCCAGTCGTTAATAGATAATCTGGAGCGGCGCCATTACTCAATTTGACAATTAAATCATGATTTTCTTTTATCTTCCAATCTCATAATCAGGAAAGCGCTGAAAATCTGTAATAGCGGATCAGAAAGCCGCTTCTTGTTGTCCCGGATTTCTTGACTCGTATCATTTTTTCAATAATGATCAAGGAATTGTTTCATTAGAAATGCTCCCATAAAAATCATCTCCTTAATTTTAACATTTTTACGTTGTCTGCTAAATTAAAAAAATACTATATATGTTTACACAGCGGAATAACGCTGAGGGAGTAGCAAGTGGAAGTTCTGAATCTTGAGAAAATCAGGCACTGAGTCAGATAAAGGAAAAAGTTGTCTCACGAAAAATCTGCTGAGTCGTTAATAATTTAAAAATGTTCATTTACGTACAGAAAGAAACTTATGTGGCATCGGCGAAAGAGTTACATGTGCCGGATCATTTCTGCGATGTTTCATCGGTCTGTTCTTTTATCAAAAGGTACTTTATAAATAGATCAAGAGGCACTACCAACGCAGAATATTTGAACGATTTGGCCATTTTTTAAGATGAAGGCTGCCCTTTCGTTTACTGTCGGAGCAAAGGTGAATGTGCTTTCAACAAAATAAGCAGAAAAATTATGGGACAAAAAAGAAGGGGGTTTCAATTGAAAGTTTTTCAATGAATCGCCGGACGGCATTTGCGCAGATACAGCTAAGAAGATCAGTGAACGAGCAAAAACGAATCGGCACTGGGTCCATGAACGCTTTATTCGCCGATGTAAAATATCTTTTCTCATCATTCAGTGAACAAATTATTCAAACCGGAATTTGATCATTCGACAGCTTATTCTTAATCTGTTCATTGATTATCTCATCTCATCCGCCTCTTGTCCATCAATATTTAATTTGGTTTTATTGCTTTTGGCAGGCCCACTTTCGGTTGATTTTCTCGGCTGCTTCATGAGTCCGGCTTTTATCTATCCGTATAGGTATATTTGATTTCTTTCAGCAAAGGCGGACAGAGAAATAAAAGACGCAGCCACGATCATTTATTTATTCACGTTTTCGAAATTCTGTGCGAAAGATTATATCGATGCGCAGTGAGCATTCGTACCAGCCATATGTTGTATGGCGAAGTGAGGACGTGGACATGATTTTACGATTCAAACAGGGGATTCTTTCACTTTTCAGTATTATTTTTGCCATTTGTTTTTCTATCATTCTGTTGATCAGCCTCTTATATCGGCTGTTAATTAAAAGTTACCAGCATATTTTCAGTATGTCGCTCTCACTAGTGCTTTTCTCGACGATTGTCCTTTTGTTTTTTGTAGCCGTCTACCGTATTTTTTCAAAATTAACTCGTTCCGGATTGAGAATCGTGACGATCTGTCTCAGCGCGGCGATCGGGTTAATGGAACTGGCGATGATTATCTTTTTTCATTCAATCCTTCCGCCGAACATTGACGGAGGCCATACATATGGAGAAGCCCTCTATCTGCTGGCGCACGGCCACGCATCGGGAGATGTTTATTTTAAAATCTATCCGAACAACATACCGATCACTGTGCTCAGGTACTGGCTTTATCGTCTGCTTTCGATCGTTCATATTTCCGACTATACGATTATTGATCAGACAGCCTGTGCTGTTGTATTAAATATCAGTATCTATTTTTCCTGGAAGCTTGTTCTGCGCCTGTTTGATGAGAAGATGGCTAATCTTTACCTGCTGATGGCAATGACCTGTTTCCCGCTTTTTCTTTATATCACTTACTTTTATACGGATACGATGGCACTGATGTTCCCCGCCGTGCTCCTCTATCTCTGGTATTTATATCATCGCTCCGGAAAGATCAGGTTCCTTGTTTTATTGGGATTGTTTCTCGGCATCGGTTATGAGATCCGGCCGAATGTTATTCTGTTTCTGCCCGCCCTCGTGATTTATATGCTGTTTGTCCTTAAACCGAAGAAAGTGTTGATCAATCTGATCGTGGTTGCCGTTATGATGGCCGGAGCATGTTATTCTGTCCAGGCTTATAATCGGCATCTCGGCTACATTCCGGACCCTTCTTTGGCCATGCCTTCAGCACACTGGATCATGATCGGATTATCCCGCTATGGAGAATATACGAGTGCGGATTTCAACCTGACGTTTCAGCAGCCGACACGGCAGGCCAAAATAAAGGCAGATCTAAATCAGATCAAAGCAAGAATGGCTCGGAAAAATGTATCGGGCCTCCTTTATCTCTGGGTAATGAAGACCGGCGGGACATGGGGGATGGGGGCGAAAGAATACGATTTCTATACCCGGATCTCTGCCCATCCGACGACGGCCTATCAATATCTTTTCGGCCATCAGAATCGGCTGATACTCTATATCATTCAAATTTTTTATGTGGTTACCATTTTCTTGCTGATCTTTTCAGTTATGAATTACCTGAGGACGAAGCGGATCCGCCTGAATCTCCTGATCCAGATCTGTCTGTTCGGGAACTTTCTCTTTTATACTTTTCTCTGGGAGGCGGAGCCGCGGTACAGTTTGCTCTTCACTCCGTTCATGCTCCTTGGCGCCGTCTTCGGTTTTGACGAATTGCTGTTCAGAATTCAAAAAATGGCGAATTCCCGGGCCGGAAAGATATCAAAAGGGAGATTGATCGAGCTGTCGCTTTCCGGGGTTCTGCTGGCGGGAGTCATCGTCTGCGCCTGGATCAATCTGCCGGGTTATACGCAAAATCGAACGGTGCAAAAGCAATACATTGTCGATCAGGAAGCAACGGCGGGGCTGCAGAGTGCTTTTGTCGACACACATCACACAATCCGTCAGACTTTTCGGGCAACCGGGCCGTTTACCCATGTGTCTATGAATATCCGCGACAGACAGGGGAAGGGTATCTACAATTTTTCCGTCACGGATCTGAGCAATCATCGGCGTTTATTTTCTGAGAATTTTACAAGTGCGCAGGCGAAACCGCAGCACAATTTAATCTTCTCGACAGTAAAGACGAAGCAATCAAAGACGGAGGATCAGATCACTGTCCGGCAAGTCAGCGGCACAGGCAAGGCCAGGCTTGATTTATCGTTGTATGGGAACGGTTATGACCGGGGAAGCATCTATTCCGGCGGCTATTTCATGGAAAACGGTTCAGTCATTAAGAATGCGGTACTGAAATTCCAGGTATACAGCATTCAGAAAAAACCTTATCTGAGTACCGAAAGCTATTACCTGTTATTTTTGCTGCCCGTTCTGATGCTGATTTTCTATGTTTATACGACGCCGAGAGACAAAAAAAGAAAGGTTAAAAGCATTTGTTCGTAAAAAATGGTGAATCCAGCTGACCAATTTTCAGGAGGAAAGTTCTTTAATCCGACATTTACGGTTATTCACCGAACGCCACAATTTTAAACAAGGCTGCGAAAGTTTAATGAAAGAAAAAAGGGGGGATCCTTTTTATGAAAAAAATCTTGGCCGTCCTGTGCGGCATCGTACTCTTGCTTTCTTTAGCAGCCTGCGGCAGCCAGTCCGTCCGGGAAGTCAAAAGCATTCCGGCCAATAAACTGACGGCGCAAGAAAAAACAGCGGTCGATTTTACAGAAGGCCTGTACAGCGGCAATAAATCCAAACAATACAAGGCGATTGATCAATTTGCAGCCCGAACATCAATAAAAGGATTAAAGGAAAAAATCTCCGTGGGCGGATTTCGGCAGCAATTCCATGCGGTCAGCGTCATTAAAGGAAAGAATATCAAAGGTCAAAAGGGCGACGAGTTTGTTGCTTTATTGGAGATGAAGGATCAAAACAATACGGTCAACAAGCGCATCGTTGTGATGGGCAGCAAAGTTCTGCATATCCTTTCGGGAAATACTCAGCCATATGCGAATGAGCTGGGAAGCTGACAGCGGCAAGAAAAGTCGGATCATCGCTCATTTTAAATGCATCATTCCGATTCTTTAGATAAAATCATCTCCTGTTCAGAAATGGACAGGAGATTTTAGATTGAAAAGATTGCTGATTCACTTCAGGAAGAAGACATGTCTAAAGAATATCGAAGAAACTGAAATGAAACATACTCTATGGAATATGTGAATACTGGTATGGCTAGTCATTCATGAGGCCGTTTGACTTCCCCCACAGAATGCCGGTACATCCCATGTTATCTCCCGTGCATCTGGGCGCCGAAGGAATGGAGCCATTATGGTTTAACTAAAAGCTGCATCTATCTTTAAGCGTGCTCCAACTCGTGATGCACATCGGAATAAATTGATTTTTCCCTCACGCATGGCTTGATCAATATTTGTAATAGAGTCGGTAATAGGGAAGACACTGGTCAAACCGGCTTTTTGAAATGCAGCTGACTCTCCTTGCTGCTGACCAACGAAAGCGATGCATTTTTTGTCTGCTTTTTTTGCCAATTGAGCGACTGCAATCGGTACCTTTCCGTGTAAACTTTGTTCGTCCAGCCGGCCTTCTCCGGTCACAACAAGATCGGTATCTTGAATAAGCTTATCCAGTTCACTTTCAATTGCTAAAACCGCAAATCCATTTTCCACTTGACCCCCAATCATACGAAGGGCAAATCCGATTCCTCCCGCAGCACCGTCTCCAGGGTACATTCCCGAATGAAGAGGATCCAAATGCTTTGAATAAATTAAAAGAAGCTGTTCCATCACGGCCGTATTGGCATCACTCAGCCCTTTTTGCGGACCGAACATATGGACAGCACCGGTTTTACCGGTCAGCGGATTGTCTACATCCGTTGCACTAATTAGAGTGATGTTTTTCGTAATTAAATGTGTCAGATCGATTTTAGAAACTCTGGATAAATTTCTTACGACTGGATCTAATTGATTTCCGTTTGGATCAAAGAATCGAGCATCCAGAGCACCGAGCAGACCCATTCCTCCGTCAATCGTGCCGCTTCCGCCGAGTCCGACAATTATTCTCTTTGCTCCCATACCAACTGCCTGGGCGATCAATTCACCGGTTCCATAGGAGGATGTTTCCAGGGGCGTTAGATCAGGTCTTTTTGAAATAAAACAAATCCCCGATGCTGCCGCCACCTCGATGATCGCTGTTTTTTCCTTGGCATACCATGCAAATTCAGCAGTAATCTCTATACCAAAAGGGTTGTGAACGCTTGCTTTAATCAATTCACCGCCGGGTTTGTTATGTAAAAAAGCCGCAACGGTTCCCTCCCCTCCGTCGGCAATGGCTATTTTTCGGGATTTAATACCATATTGAGAAAATGCTTTTTCAACCAGTTCGGCTGCTTCCATACTTGTAAACGATTCTTTGAATGAATCAATCGCAATTAAAGCCCTCATTAAAATTAACCTCCAAAAAAGAAGGCTAAAACGATTTAATGTTTTAGCCATTTAAATTATCTATGAGCGGTCACCTCAGCTTGACTGTAATGACCTGATTTGGCTTCACTTCAACCAATGGACCCGTTACTTGTTCGTTCAAATTTAAAAAGGTTAGCTTCTGGAAATCTGCAGAAAGTTTTTCTGCCCGGTTTGTTGGATTGAATAGCCGCAATAAAATTGAGTCATCCTTTTCAGATATTTTGATTGTTGAAATGACTAAACGGCCAATTCTCGGCAAGTTTAATGCTTCAACCCTTGAAGCCCGTACGGCCGGCGGATTCAAGTGCATGGCTTGAAATGGTATTTGATTATAAGCGATAACAGGTGTCAGATACCGTTTTGCATACTCAGCGACCTCGCAATCTTCAAAGGGTTCTGGATCCATCCTCAGAGCTAAATCTAATTTGAGATGACCTAATAGTTGGGAATCCGGAGTTGGCGCGTTGATGCCCGAGGGACGTCCCGGACGTCGAACTAGATCGGATTTACCGAGCACACCTACACTACGGAGCAAAGTTATGGCCATCGTACCGTGGTTTTCCCCAATCATTTCATACTCTCTCGTGCTGTTTGTGAAGACAGTGGTCGTTGTCCGAGTGTCACTCAGACTGACATAGGAGAGGAATGGATAAATTGCATCAGGACGTTCTGCCCATTTCTCTTTTTGCCAAACGTTCATTGCATCATCGACAACGGGTCGATGAATTTGGCCAAATTGATTATCTGCAATAGAAAATTCTGCTACAGTGTTTGTTGGAATTAAAAGTCTAGTCCGTTGATCTTTAACTTGATTATTCAGATTGACCTCGATAGATATCGTTCGATCATGCTTATGAATTTGCAAATGAAGCCTGACGTTGATATCTGCTGTTTTCGGGTTCATTCGAAGCCTCTCCGATAAATTTGCCGGCACACTTAGAGTATAGTAAATATCGACCTCGTAGGTAAATAGATGTTCCATAATGTGATATTTAGCATTTACACGATTTATGGAGTATATTGGCTTATCATCAGGTAATGGTGAAAAATCATATTCATCACCATCATCAGCCTGATTTTCTAAAACAAGAACCTTTCGGTATCGTTCTCCAGAATCCAAATCGAGTAAATCTATTGTTCCGTCATGATTGACATGTATTTTGTAATAATCTGTTTTAATCTCAGAGGTTAATTTCGTGTCAATTTCTACCTCGGCATCCGGAATGACTTCTAATGTTTCGCAGCCTATATCCGGTAAAGCTCTTTCAAACTGAATCGTATACCCGATAAAGGGTTCATAATTACCGTGTGCAACGATTTGGCGGTCAATGACTCCCGGATCAATAACGTTTTTTGCAATTAAATCATATGAAACAAATTCACCATTAGGTGCCTGTAGTTTAAAACCCGGAGCCTTTGTAATGACTGTAGTTGTTACCAAGCTGGGATCCGTCTTATGGCTCATATTAAAAAGTGTTAATTTATCATTATTGAGTGACACTGGAGTTGCTTCGGCCATTCTTCGTTTATAAAAATCAATCAGACGATCGACTCGTTCTTCAGTGTTACGAAAACGGGCTAGAATTTCACGATGAACTTTATCCGAACAGCAAGTACCGATACTATCGTGGGCATGATTTTTCATCAATTCTTTCCAAATTAATTCCATTAGGCCATGCTGATATGGGATACCCACTGACTTTGCTAAGGAGGCCAACGGTTCCAAAATATTTGTGATTTTATTCTCGATTCGTGTGTTTGCTGCTTTTAAATCCATCCGTGTGCTGTAAATACTGCGATGTATGCGTGCATATTTTCCATCTATCAGCTCACCTTGAATGGTTGCTAGTGATTTTTCTTGATCCAGCACTTCAAAAATTGCTTCATACGTACTTAAGAAAAAATTTCGATTCGGATAAATTTCATTTAGTTCATCTATAATTTCAAAGATATTTTGCTGGATCGGCATTTGATCATGGCCATTCGGAATTAATTCGTGATTCGTTGTCGCTCTCTTATCAAGGGTTAAGAATAACTTATCGATACGATCTTTAAGTTTTTCCTTTTCTGTCGGCAGAAACTTACCAACAGCATAACCTAGCGGAAATTGCTGGACGGTTACTTCCGAGCCCTCTGCAGACCGCCATTTGAATTCGGTTTTATCTGTGCCATGTCTTTCAGACATTCCCCGCCAGAAAATTGAATGTTTAATGCCAAATTGGTTCAAAATTTGCGGCGCCTGAGCACTTTGCCCGAAAGAATCTGGTACGTAACCAATCATCATCGGTTTTCCCAGCTTTTCACTATCCTTTATTCCGTACAATAAGTTGCGGGTCATTGATTCGGCGCCGACAACCATTTCATCGGTTTGCGTGTACCATGGACCTATTTTCAACCGTCCCTCACGGACCAATTGCTTAACCCGTTCATAGTTTTCAGCCTTCGCGTTGAAGTAATCCTCCAAAACAGCGGTTTGCCCATCAAGAACGTAAGTCGGGTAGTCAGGATGTTGTTCAAGCGTATCCATAATTTCATCCATGTTATTAACCAACAGTATTTGTGATTCTTCAGTTGAAAAGTACCATTCGCGATCCCAGTGCATGTGCGGGACAATGTGTATCTGCTTTTCTTTCATTATCATGTCTGTTTATTCCTCTTCTCATCGTTAAACAGATTCAAACAGTTCGTTTTGCAAGTTTATTTAATTTTTGTTTCCTTGTCACAATTAACAATAGAGTAGAAATGATGGCACCAATTAACGCTGCTCCTAACCAGATAATGGCATTCGTCAATCCACTTATTCCGCCTTTTAATAAGAACATCGAGAATATCCCGGCTCCGGGAACACTCAGTCCGACAGCAAAATAAGCGACTATTGCACCTGTAACGATTGAGCCGGCAATAAAGGATCCGATGACCCGAATGGGGTCTGCCATGGCAAATGGAATAGCCCCTTCAGTAATCCCAGCTAAGCCGAGAATCCACGTTTGATTGCCAATCTCACGTTCTTCTTTAGTAAATATATCTTTTTTCAAGTAGCAGGCTGCTGAAACTGAAAATGCCGATACCATCTTAACGGATGCAAAGATACAATACGGAGCGAAATTACCGTTTGCCATAGCACCGAGACTAAATGCATAGGCCGCTTTATTTACCGGCCCTCCCAAATCAAAAGAAACCATCACGCCTATAATTCCGCCCAATAACAAAGCGTTTGCACCGGCCAGTCCGTTCAGCCAATGAACGAGCCCGGTATTTAAAGCAGCAACCGGATTTCCGACAACGAACAGCATCAATACACCGACAATTAAGGAACCGATAACTGGATATATCCAAAAAGTTATGAAGCCGGAAAAAACTCCTTTACTTTTAATATGCTCTTTCATCCATTTCAACAAGTATCCTGCTATTAGGCCAGCCAGCATACCTCCTAAGAATCCGCTATTGATCATTAAAGCGGCCAGTCCGCCGGCAAACCCGGGGCCAAGGGCAGGCTTGTCAGCAATAGAATAGGCCATATACGCTGATAAAACGGGTACCATTAAGGTTCCAAGCATATTGCCGCCTAATGTCTTTAGTATGAATAACCAACTATGCTGGTCCGACAATACAGTCTGCAGTCCAAATGTTTGTGTAATCAATACCACAATTGCCGAGATCATACCGCCTGCAATAATAATAGGGATGATGTAAGAAATACCGGTCAGTACTGAATCTTTGAGTTCAGTCATAAATGATCTTTTTGTCGGTTTTTCTTCTTCGGTAATCTCAATATTGCGTTGAGCCGGATCGAAATGAGCCGCTTTTTCAAGTGCAAAATCCAGCACTTTATTAGCATTCTTAATGGGATCGGCCACAGGTACATCTACTTTTGGCAGTCCTTTGAATCGTTCGGTTTCTTTTAAAGCAACATCGTGCGCGTAGATTACTGCATAGGCCTTAGCTGCCTGTGATTTTGTAATTTTATCCTCAAGTCCTTTGGCGCCCTGTTTTTCGACATGAATGTCAATGCCGCGCTCAGCTGCTGCTTTAGCAAGGGCTTCCGCAGCCATGTATGTGTGTGCGATACCGGCAGCACAAGCAGTGATGGCTACAATCGACGGCTTATTTTTATCAATATTATTTTGTTGTTTTTTTTCTAACCGTTCGCCAAGCAAATGAAACATGTCATCGGCAGTTGCCACATTCATTAAAGATTTTCTATAGTTTTCATCAGCCATTCTGGCAGCTAATTCGGCTAATAACTCTAAATGTGTCGTACCTGCTTCTGCATTGGGAATGGCCAATAAAAATATTAATCTCACCTGATTATCCGGATTCAGACTCGCATAATCTGTAACGACATTCTTTGTCCTGACCACGGCAAAAGCTGCTTCAATGACGGTATCTGATTTTCCATGCGGAATAGCCAGCCCGTTTTCTAAACCTGTGACTGATTCCTCTTCACGATTATAGACTGCTTTGAGAAAATCTTTTTTGGATTTAATTTTTCCAGCCGAGTAAAGTTTATCAACTAAGAAATCGAATACCTCGGCCTTTGTGTTTAAATCGACATCCAAGTAAATTAGACCCGGTGATGTTGCTTTCGTTAGGTCCATTTCAATCCCCCCATTCATTTTCAACTAGACTATATCACCGGCAAAGAAAGCGAATTCATTTTTGGGCAAAAATAAACGACATATCACGCTGAATATGTCGTAGTGTGTAATTTTACACAATGGTATTAAAATAACGATAAAAAAGGGAATTGAGTATGATAAACAGAGGCATCTTATCTGTAAGATTGTATCCATGCCAATTCTTATGGGGGGAGTAACAATAAAGTGCAGTATCAGCCATTTTAGCTAAAGAATTCTTAGTTAAATGTGTAAGAGTTACCAGATAATGATTTTTTTGCTTCGCTTGTTTTCCTACTTTAAGAACCTGAGCAGTTTCACCTGACAGACTCACTAGAAATATGAGGATGTTTTCTTCATTATCTATTTCATAGATAATTTGGTTTTCATAGGTCACGAATGATGTTTTCTGGTTGATTGCATTAAACATATGTGCGAAGTTGCTGGCGACGTAAGCGGTTTCTCCGACAGCAAAAAAAATGATTTTATGTGCCCTGTGCAGTTGACTGACAATATCCAATTCACGTTGAGAATCAATTAGCAAAAACGTCCGCTGAAGCCACTCTTGCTGATGATTGCTTTTTGTACTCATATTGACAGATTGATCATCAATTCCATTTCTTAATTCAATTTTCAACTCGACATACCCACAGTAGCCTAATTTTTTACAAAACCGCATGATGGTATTGGGTACGGTATATATGTGACGAGCAAGTTCGCTGATCGACATCCCAGCCACATCCCGGACATGCTTTTTGATGTAATCGACAAGAGCGTCTTCTGTTTCATTTAATTTATACTGAGCGTTGATAACGCGTTGTTCAAAAGAATTTTTTTGCATCGGATTGCCTACCTGACACATTAGGATTACTTTCAATCTGTCACGAGTGTATAAATGAAGGTGTCTAGACCGACAGAACAGTTTTCGTTTCGTTTTGTGTTATATCCATTGGCATTGGTTAATAATAAAACGATGCTTTCGTTTTGAAATTGTGCTGCATTCCTGTTCATTATAAACCACTTATCATCGATATTTTTAAAAGCTATTCAATTATATAAAAATGTCTCTTTTTGCTTGTTATGATGGGAATGGTAAATCGATTTGCAGAGCATTAAAAGGATGCTTTCAGTCTCAATTTTAAACGCATCATAACAATGATAAAGCTGTCTATCCATTATTTTTGATCTGTCAGCTGGTTATAAGCGTACGGAAGGATCATGGGACGGCACATTGGAACGGTTCGAGCATGCGTCTCTCTGTTATAGGATAATGAACTTGACGAATTGATTCACTGCCATGCCGACCGACGGTGAATAACCAACATGATGACTCACTTCCTGCCGTTTCTGCCCGCTGATCGATCGATCAGCAGGCAGAACACCGCTAAGCATTTATTCATAGATAGGCGCCGCTTTTTCGTGAATAGAATTATGTTTTCTTATAATAGAGACGCATGATGATGAGCAGTTTTGCCCTAACCCTCTTTGTGACGCAGGTATACTAAGCCAGTACATATCCTCGTGATCAGGAACAAATTATATGAGTTCACCCTCTAAATGCCAAAATTCGACAATTTTATGAATACGTCGACTTTCTTCACATCTTCGATTTGAAAGCGTTTATAATCAAACTGAACGGTACAGTTTGACTATATGGGAGTGATCTCCAATGAGCGAACCTGCCAACGAACGTGCAAGGAAGAAAAAAGATCAGATTCTTCGCTCGGCAAAAGAATTATTTATTCAGCAGGGATTTGACGGAACGAGTATGGACGACATCTGCGAACATGCCGGTGTTTCGAAACAGACAATCTACAGTTATTATTCAGGTAAAGATAAATTGCTGTTCGGCGTCATTCGCCATCAACTTTTTCTATTATCGGACGACGGGTTTACCGTTGTCCTCGATCAGCTTGATTTTTCTACTCCCGATCGAATCGAGGCGTCGCTCAGCTATTTTGCCGGACAGTTGATCGATTACTTTATGAAGGCGGATTATTTGCAATTGGCACGAATCGTCGTCGCCGAGGTGGTCCGTTATCCGCAGCTGGCGCGTCTTTTCCGCGAGGCGGTCCCGCTTCGGGGCCTGAGCAATGTCGAACGAATGCTGGAAATGGCTAAGCAGTCGGATTATGTCGAGATCGACAATGTGGAGATTGCTGCCCGGGGTTTTGTCGGCATGTTGCTGACCTACATGTTTATCGACGGCGTCCTTGCCGGCGACGACCGGGCGGATAAGCCGACGCAGGAGCAAATTCATGAAATCGTTCGTTTTTATCTGCCGTCGATTCTGACGGGCAGCCGGGCGTAAAAGGAGGAGAGGGGAAATGAGACTTCACGTTGGCTTGGATATTGGCTCGACCACGGCAAAAATGGTAGCGATCGATGAAACGCATCGACTTGTATTCAAATCATACCGGCGTCATTTTTCCGAAATCAAAAAGGCGTCGATCCGTCTGCTGAGCGATTTGGCGGAAAAATTTCCCGGAGCCGAATTCAGGATCCACGCTAGTGGGTCATCTGGAATCGGTGTGGCGGAGCAGCTTGAGGTCCCCTTCGTGCAGGAAGTCGTCGCCTGTACGAAGGCGGTGCAGGCCAGTGATCCGACAGTCGATGTCGTGATCGAACTGGGCGGGGAAGATGCGAAAATCATCTATTTGAGCGGCGGCATGGAGCAGCGGATGAACGACGCCTGTGCGGGCGGGACGGGTGCGTTTATCGATCAGATTGCTTCGCTGCTTGAAACCGATGCTGCCGGACTCAATCGGCTTGCGGCCGGATCGGATCGGATCTACCCGATTGCGTCGCGTTGCGGAGTTTTTGCTAAAACGGATATTCAGTCGCTGATCAACGACGGGGTCAGTCGCGAGAATATTGCCGCTTCCGTCTTTCAGGCCGTTGTCAATCAGACGTTATCCGGCTTGGCCTGCGGCCGGCCGGTCCGCGGCAACGTGGCTTTTCTCGGCGGGCCGCTGACGTTTATGCCCGAGTTGCGCCGCCGGTTTATGGAGACGCTGCACCTGAGCGACGAGCAGGTGATGCGTACAGATAACGGCCAGTATTTTGTCGCGATCGGTGCGGCGATGGATAAGAGTGAAGGGAAAAAAGTCGATGTCGGCCGTTTAATCAGCCGCCTGCAGACCATGAGCGCGACGGGGAAAGAGCTGGCGTCGCATCGAATGGCGCCGCTGTTTGCCAGCGAGGCGGAACGGACGGCGTTTGAGCAGCGTCATGCCCGCGCCAAAGTCCGCCGCGGCGATCTGGGCAATTACAGCGGTCCCGCTTACCTTGGCGTCGATGCCGGATCGACAACGACTAAGATCGTGCTGACTGGAACGGACGACCAGATCCTGTATGATTTTTATCAGGGTAATAAAGGCAATCCGGTGGCCGCCGTACGCAAAGGCCTGCGCCGTCTTTACGACGTGCTGCCCGCGCAAGTCCACATCGCTTATTCGCTGGCCACCGGTTATGGCGAAAAATTGGTCCAGGCCGCTTTTCGGCTCGACGGCGGCGAAGTCGAGACAATTACCCATTATAAGGCAGCACGCCGCTTTCAGCCGAATGTCGATTTTATCATCGACATCGGCGGTCAGGATATGAAATGCATGAAGATTAAGAACGGTGCCATCGACCGAATTATGCTCAACGAAGCTTGCTCATCCGGCTGCGGCTCGTTTCTGGAAAATTTCTCCGGTACGCTCGGTTACTCGGTGAAGGATTTTTCGCAAATGGCGCTTTCCTCCCAGGGACCAGTCGAACTCGGATCGCGCTGCACGGTGTTTATGAATTCGAAAGTCCGCCAGGTGCAGAAAGAGGGGGCGGAAGTGGCCGACATTTCTGCCGGTCTCGCTTACTCGGTCATTGCCAATGCCTTGTTTAAGGTAATCAAGATGCGGCATGTCGATGAGATGGGCGATCACATTGTCGTGCAGGGAGGCACTTTTTTAAATGAAGCCGTGCTGCGGGCATTCGAGAAAATGACCGGTAAGGAGGTCGTGCGTCCTGATCTGGCCGGGTTGATGGGTGCTTACGGCTGTGCGTTATTGGCACGCGAGCGCAGTCGCTCGGATGGCCGCTCAACCGTACTGCCGCCGGAGAAACTGGCAGCATTGACGGTGAAAATTACTTACGGCCGCTGCAAGCAATGTGCCAATCGCTGCCGACTGACGATCAACCGTTTTCCCGACCGCCGCGTGTTCATCACCGGCAACCGCTGTGAGCGCGGTGCCGGTCTGCCGAAGAAAAAGCGGACCGAGGCCAATTTGGCAGAGGAGAAGCTGCACAAGCTGTTCGACCGGCCGAGCTTGAGCGAAGAGGACGCGGTACGCGGAACAATCGGCATTCCGCGGGCACTGAATATGTATGAAAATTATCCGTTCTGGCATCGCTTTTTTAGCGAACTGAAATTTCGCGTCGTCCTTTCCGAACGCTCCGGGCTGCTCAACTATCAAAAGGGAATGGAGACGATCCCGTCGGAGGCCGTCTGCTATCCGGCCAAACTGATGCACGGCCAGATCGTCAATCTGGTCGAAAAAGGCGTGCCGGCGATTTTTTATCCGGCGGTCGTTTTTGAACGGAGGGAAAATGATGAGCAGGACAATCATTACAATTGCCCGATCGTCTCGTCCTATCCGGAAGTGATTCGCGTCAATATGACGATTTTAAAAGAACGCCATGTTCGTTTCATTCAGCCGTTTCTCTCTATGGATCGACTTGATTCGGTTGCAGGAGAATTGCAGAAATGTTTTCCCGATATCCCGGCGGCCGAGCTGAATCAGGCGCTGGCAAAGGCGAAAGAAGAAGACGCGGCTTTTCACGCATGGATCCGCCGGCGCGGTCGCGAAGTCGTTGCCGGACTTGAGGCATCAGGGAAGACGGGAATTGTCCTTGCCGGGCATCCTTATCACCTTGATCCGTTTGTCAACCACGGCATTCCCGACGAAATCGCCCGGATGGACATGGCCGTATTGACCGAGGATTCCGTTGCTTCGCTGGCAAAGCATAAAATTTCACAGCCGGTCGTCAACCAGTGGACCTACCACAGCCGGCTGTACCGCGCCGCCGAAGCAGTCAAGGAGCATCCGAATCTCGAACTCGTACAGATGACGTCGTTCGGCTGCGGACTGGACGCGATCACGACCGATGCGGTGCAGGAAATCCTTGAACGCGGCCACAAGCTTTATACGTGGATCAAAATGGACGAAAATAACAATCTTGGCGCCGCACGCATCCGTCTGCGCTCAATGAAGGCAGCGATCCGCGAGCGGAAAAAATTACAACAGCCGGCCGGGGAGGAACCGCTTCCGCCGTCACCGCCGGTATTCACAAAAGCGGAGCGGAAAACCTATACGATTCTCTCGCCGCAGATGATCCCGACACACTTTATCCTGTTTGAGAAGGCGTTTCGCCGTCACGGTTATCGATTGAAAGTACTGGAGAAGCAGACGCGCGCCCAGATTGACGAAGGCCTGAAATATGTCAATAACGATGCCTGCTTCCCGGCGATCATCACCATCGGCCAGCTTGTCTCGGCACTTAAATCGCAGGACTGCGATCCCGAGCGGACGGCGGTGATCATGACGCAGACCGGCGGCGGCTGCCGGGCAACTAATTATCTGGCACTGCTGAAAAAAGCGCTGGTCAGTGCCGGCTTTGGACAAGTCCCGGTTCTGTCGCTGAACCACTCCGGCATGGAGCGGCAGCCCGGCTTCCGGATAACACTGCCGATCGTCAAAGAACTGGTCGTCTCGGCCTGCCTCGGCGATCTGCTGTTAAAATTGCGTTTCGCCGTCCGTCCCTACGAAGTCGAGCGGGGGCGGACAGACCGAACGTACCGCCTCTGGCTCAGGCACTGCGCAGACCTGCTTGATCACTTTAGTATGAAAAACTATCAATCTCTGATCGAGAAAATGATCGCCGACTTTGACCGGATCGTCGTGCGCCCGGCACATAAGCCGAAAGTCGGCATTGTCGGCGAAATCTACGTTAAATTCAGTCCGTTTGCCAATAACGGGCTGGTCGAGACGATTGAACGAGAAGGCGGCGAAGCGGTTATTCCTGATTTTGTAAACTTTTTCCTGTATGGCCTGTATAACCATCGCTTCCGTGAAGAACACCTCGGCAAAGGGAAGCTGCCTGTCCTGAGGGGAATGGTCGGCCTGCACTTTGTGGAACACTATCGCCGTCCGATCTGCCGCGCTCTGGAGTTGAACGGCCGTTTTGCAGCGCCGCAACCGATCGGGCGGATTGCCGAAACCGCGTCGTCGCTGCTGAGTATCGGCAATCAGATGGGCGAAGGCTGGCTGCTCCCCGGCGAGATGGCCGAATTGCTCAATGCCGACGTAAAAAATGTTATCTGTGTTCAGCCGTTTGCCTGCCTGCCGAATCACGTGCTCGGACGCGGCATGTTCCGCGCCCTGAAAAGAAATCATCCGGACGCCAACCTGATCTCAATCGATTACGATGCCGGGTCCAGCAAGGTCAACCAGGATAATCGAATTAAACTGCTGCTGAGTTTAGCGAAGGAAGGTGCCGAAGAGACTGTCTGAGAGGTTTTCTCAACCATTCTATCGTCTATATTAAAAAAGATGCTAAATTCAGCAAATATCTGATGAACCGCGAAGTCGCATCATCCGCGAAATCTTGCAAATTTTTGAGCAACGGCGCATTTCCGGCTGTACATCGGGAGAAACATTTCCAATTGATGCAGCAGCGATATTCCAATGATAGGTTCGGTAAGTAAGTGCTTGCCGGCCTTTTTATTTATGGAATTTGTTGCAGCTCAAGACTAATACCTCTGAGAAAAATCAGTTTAGGCAGGATGAGCCCGCCGTTAGAAGATGGCCGGATACTGCGCCTTTGCTCACTGATTCACAGCAGAAGCGCGGGTATTGACGCGATTTTTTCTCTCGACTGGATGTTGCGACAGTTTAAGTAATAAACAACATGATTTTTTTCAGGTTTGAAAAAGCTTATAAGTTTCATGCCCACTTTATTTTTCGTATATCATGCATTTGCATGAAAAAGTTCTTTTCCTCAATTGCAAACCGCTCATTTCTTCCCTCTGAATTCTCTGTCCACGGCGACGGTTCAGAATCATAATTTTCTTTAATCATTCGATGAATCAACCTAAAAGATGCGAAGAATTGCATAAAATTGTCGCTATTGACCAAAATGGTTTATAACGTTATAATGCTTATAAACCAATTCGGTTTATAAAAAGAAAGGAGGAATAGTGTGACATCATTGGAACATTTCCGCAAGATACCGCTTGAAAAACAAAATAGGATCATTAATGCGGCACTGTCCGTATTCGGCACGAACGGTTACAGAAAAACATCGGGGCAAGATATTGCCGACGCCGCCGGGATCTCGAAAGCGATGTTATTTTATTATTTCGGAACAAAGAAGGCGTTATATCTTTATTTACTCGATTTGTGCGGTAAAACACTCATGGACGGGGTTAATGACAAGTTTGATCCGCGAATCAACGATTTTTTCGAACGAATCAAACTGGCCGGCGATATTGAAATGGAAATACTGAAAAAGCGTCCGGCGATCATATCTTTTCTGGACAGTGCCACACATGAAAGCGAGGCTGCCGTCAAAGCGGATATACAGGCCCGCATGGCCTCTGAACAGGCTGCTGCTTTTCAAAGAAATATCGCCTTTAACGGGATCGATATGTCGAAATTTAAACAAGGTATCGACCCAAAACTGATTGTGAAGATGTTGCTGTGGATGTCCGAGGGGTATTTCAGCGATATGACTTCAAAAGAGCATCCGGATCTGGAAATGTTTTATCGGGATTATTTGAACTGTCTGGAACTGCTCAGAAAGGTCTGTTACAGAGAAGATAAGGGGGACAATGAATCATGAGTGTGATTGAGACGAAAGGATTGACGAAGTCGTACGGGAAATCACGAGGTATCGTCGATGTGAATCTGAGCGTGGAATCCGGAGAAGTGTTCGGCTTTATTGGCCCGAACGGTGCGGGAAAATCGACGACGATCCGGACACTGCTCGGACTGATTCGTCCGACGGGCGGGACGGCTACGATTTTCGGCAAAAGCTGCTGGCATCATCCGGAAGTTCGCCGTGACCTCGGTTATTTACCTTCGGAAGTTTTTTATTACGATAAAATGCGGGTTATCGATTTGCTGAACTATTCCGCCAGTTTTTATAAAAAAGATTGCACGGAGCGGATTCACGAATTGGCGGGGATCCTGGATCTGGATCTGAAAAGAAAGATCAACCGTCTCTCCTATGGCAACCGCAAAAAGGTCGGCATCGTCCAGGGACTGCTTCATGATCCGAAACTGGTTATTCTGGATGAACCGACGGGCGGACTGGACCCGCTGATTCAGCAAAATTTCTTCCAGTTAATCCGCCGGGAGAAGGAGAGGGGGGTCACGGTCTTCTTCTCGTCGCACATTCTCAGTGAAGTTCAGAAACTGTGCGACCGGGTTGCTTTTATTAAAGAAGGGCGGATTATCCGGATTGAGAAAATCAGCACCCTTCAGGAAAATAATTATAAGCGGATCAATCTCGCAGCCAAAAACGCCATCGATAAAGAGACATTCCGCATTGAGGGCATAAGTGCACTGATGGTTAAAAACAATCAGGCCAGTTTTATGTTCAAAGGGGACTTGAATCCGCTCATTCAGCAGATTGCCTCTCTGGATCTGCTCAACTTGTCGATCAACGAACCGGATCTTGAGGAAATCTTCCTGCATTACTACGAAAAGGGGCGATGAGCATTATGAACATCTATCTGCATGAGTTAAGGACGTTGCGAAAATCAACGGTGCTCTGGGCCGTATGCCTGTCTGCGATAGCTGGTCTCTTTTTCTTGCTCTACCCCGGGCTTGAGTCGGATGCGAAAGATTTTACGAAACTGCTTGCCAATTATCCGCCTCAGATTCGGGCGATGCTGGGCATTAACCTGAATTTTATTACATCGATACTCGGGTTTTATTCGTTTATTTTTACGTTCATTATTCTCGGTGCTGCCATCCAGGGGATGAACCTCGGCCTGGCGTCGCTTTCCAGAGAGATGCGAATGCGTACAGCCGACTTTCTGCTGGTCAAGCCGGTATCGCGCCGGACGATTGTTACGGCCAAGCTGCTGGCTCCGCTGACGTCGTTGGTCATCGCCGATGCCTTTTATTACGTCGTGGTGCTCATCTTTGCTGAGGCGGCGAGTACAGGGAGCTACGATGGAAAAACTTTTTTTCTGATCAATCTGACGATTTTATTCATACAACTGATTTTTTTTGCAATCGGAATGGCGATTTCAGCTTTCTACAGCAAAATGAAAACGATCCTGCCGCTGTCGCTTGGCATAGTCATCGGTCTTTACATGATCGGCGCGCTTGTAAAATCCGGCGGAAATAACGATGCGGTCCGTTATCTGCTGCCCTTCAATTATTTTCAGACTGCTTATATCATTGAGCACACCGCCTACGAGGGCCCCTATCTGATTGCGGCGGTAGTGATTGTTGCAGTGGCGATTGCCACCGGCTATATCGTCTATACACGAAAAGATATCGACGCGGCGGCCTGACGTCGGCTGAAAAGGAGAATTTCAATCATGAACATTTTTATCCGGGAGTTGAAAGCCAACCGGACGGCTCTGATTGTCTGGAGCGTCTGCATGATTATCGGCGTACTGAGCGGGATGAGCAAATATGAAACCTATTCGTCCGGGGGAGCGGCAGGCCAGGCATTGACCGAATTGCCGCGAAGCATGCGTGCCCTGCTAGGTATGGGCTCATTCAATGTATCCGTCATGAGCGGTTACTTCGCTTTCCTGTTTTCTTATATTGAAATTGCGTTAACGATTCATGCCGTCCTACTCGGCAGCGGCATCATCTCCAAGGAAGAACGCGACAAGACAACTGAATTCCTGATGGTCAAACCGATTTCGCGAGCCGGCGTCATCACGGCTAAAATGATGGCCGCATTGGTAAATTTGTTTCTGCTTAATCTGATAACTTTGATTTCGTCGCTGGTTTTTGTCTCAGCCTATAATAAAGACACCGATATTACCGGTGAAATTATTACCTTCTTCATTGCCTTGTTTCTTGTTCAGCTGATGTTCCTTTCCCTCGGCGCGCTGCTTGGCGCGTCGATTAAGGGAGGAGGAGCGTCCGGATCTTGGTCCGTCACAATTCTTCTGATCGGCTACTTAATTGCCAAAGTTACCGATATCAATGAAAAACTCGACGCGCTGAACGTGCTGTCGCCGTTTAAATATTTCGATTACGGCGATATCGTCCGCGGCGACGGACTCACCGTGTCGAGCGTGGCGTTCACCCTTGTGCTTGTCATACTGTTTTTCACAGGGACATACTTTTTTTATAACCGGCGCGATCTGAGCGTTTGATTTTGCATCAATGCCGCAGTCAGTCATGCAGCCGCTCAGGTATGGCAAAAAAATTTCTAACGGATTCAATATTATGATGACTGGGACAGACCACTGTGGGTGTTGCACTGCCAGCGTCAGACGAACCGCGAAGTGATAAAAGCCGCCCCGCTACCGACGATGTTTCATCAGAAAAGGGCGGCTTTTTAAGTTTCTGATTTGTCATTTTGATGACCAGGCCCCTAAAAACACTCAAGTCCGTCAAAGGATCAGAAATTCTATCGAAACTTGTAAAGAAAACGAGGGGTCAATTAGACCTGCCGTCTTTGAAAATGGAAAAGTTTTAAGAGAGGGTGAGGCGTATGATTACGCACGTGATCTGGGATCTGGGCGACACAATAAATACTTCTCCACATGAAGGCCTGGACAGAAAACCGCTGTATGAATATCCTGAAGTTCAGTTGCGATTGCATGTTAAAGAAACATTGTTCCGTCTGGAGCAAATGGGGTTAAAACAAGCGGTTTTAAGCAATACAGCATACAGCGACAGCGAGATGGCCGGAAAAATGCTGGAAAAGTTAGGTGTCGGTCACTACTTTACATTTGTTTATGCCACACAATCGGAACTGGAGGAAGGGAAGCCGCAAAAGCCGGATCCGGAAGTTTTTGATTTTATGATGCGCAAGCTGCAAATCCATCGGTCGGAAGCGGTCATGATCGGCAACTCCTGGGATAACGACATTCTGGGGGCGAATGAAAGCGGCATCCATGCGATCTGGCTGACTAATCAGGAAATTGCCGTCCGCCGGAACGTGACGAAAAAAGTGCAAACGCCTCCGTGGATCATTCCCGTTCACGATGTCGGGAATATTCCCGATGCCCTCGGACTGCTCATGCAGCTGCCATAAAATAAATCTTCATAAGATAACGGACTTTTTTAGACTGAATAGTTGTGACCGCCGGACAGGCACGGTTTTGGACGTTCAAAAATTTCGTTCGCCGTGCCGTTTCGCTTAGTAAGGATATACGAAAAACCCGGCCTGGGCCGGGTGCCATACATACTTAAAAATGTATCAAACTTACTTTTGAAGTGTGCCGGGACCTGTTCCGGAGCCTGTACCCGGCCCTGTACCCGGTGCTGTTCCCGGACCGGTAAATGGTCCCGTTCCGAGACCTGATTGATTAGCCATCGTCCTAACCTCCCTTTGCGGTTTACTATTAGCTATGTATTTATTTAGACAAGGGGAACGGCCGATTCATCAGAGAAAGTGTATTTCCCCGTATGATTCACCGTATCGCAAGCGGCTTATTATAAACAAAATGCCTGTCTCTCAGGCCTTTATTTCAATTGCTCATACAGTACTGTTCATTGTATTATGCAAAGTAAAAGAGCCGTTCAATTGATGATTTAAAATAATCAGTCCAAAAGTTGTTTCAGTGTTTATTAGGGCAAGGCCGCATCCTTTGGTGGGGATGCAGGAAAAAAAAGCTCTGAAATCATGTGGGATCTTCAGATTTCAGAGGATAAATGGCTTATGAAAACTGCTGTTTGTCATTAATTAAGGACTGTTTCTGTCGTGATCCTTGTTGCCGAATATGCGCGCCCCGAGATTATCTTAATACTCCTTTCAGGTCATGGATACACTCTTCGCGTAAAGCGTTCTTGTCAATTTTTCCGACCCCATTCAGCGGAAAACGGTCAATAAAAAAGATATGATCGGGAACCTTATACGAGGCAACTTTATTTTTTAAATAGTTTTTCAACGATTCTGCAGAGACGGCCATCTGATAATCCGATTTGATCTTAATGACGGCGCAGATCACTTCTCCGAGAACGGTATCGGGTAAACCAATGATACATACTTCTTCTACAGCTGGATGAGCATGATAAAGCATTTCGAGTTCCCACGGAAAGACGTTGTATCCGCCACGAATGATCATCTCTTTCCTGCGCCCTACAATGTACAGATAGCCCCGGTTATCCATTTTTGCCAGATCTCCTGTAAAAAACCAGCCGTTGCTGTCAAATGCCGGATGATCCGGCATCTGGAAATATCCCTTCATGACGCCCGCTCCCCGGCAGGCCAGCTCGCCGACACTGTTTGTGGGAACTTCAGTTCGCTGTTTGTTTATTATCTTAATCTGCGTTTCCCGAGTCACTCGTCCGACCGATCGGGATCGATGGTCATCATCATCGTTAAAATCGGTAAAAGTCACGCCTCCCGATGTCTCAGTTGCTCCGTAGGAGACAATTATATTGCAATGCATGTCAGAACGGATTTTTTTTACTACCTCGACAGGACATGGAGCACCGGCGATGAGACCGGTACGTAATTGATTGGGTTTTATTTTTTTAAAATCCGGATGGTTCATTTCCAGAATAAACATTGCCGGGACACCATAATGCACGGTCACCTGTTCCTTCTGAAGAAGACGGAGTGATTGATCCGCATGAAAACTTTCCGAGAAAACGATTTTTCCTCCGGAAAAAAGCGAAGTAAGGATTCCCGGAATTAACCCGAAGACATGGAAGACCGGTACAGGGACATAAAATACATCGTTGCGGGTGCAGTGCAGGTTGTTTTTAATATTTATTGCACTGAAAAGCAGATTATTATGGCTGAGCATCACTCCCTTAGGTTCTCCCGTCGTGCCGGAAGTGAATAAAATGACAGCCGTTTCTGTCCCGTCGGTGTTGATACAGGGACAGCCGCTTAATTTCGTCCCATTTTTCACAAGATCATCAAAAGAGAATAATTCTTTGTGTTCGGCCTGGCGAGAACGGACACAAATTATGTGATCCAGTCTATCCGCCTTTTGTTGCTTTTTAAAGTAGCGTATGTTTACATCGCTGCTTTTGCAAAAGACTGCTTGGATCGTTATCCGTGAAAAAATATCATCCCATTCTTTTTCTCGGCAGGCCGGATTGCAAGGAATAAGGATTGCACCTATCTTTGTCAGAGCCAGAAAAATAGAGATAAATTCTGATCCGTTCGGCAAAGCGGTGATAATTTTGTCGCCTTCCTGTATTCCTAACTGCAGAAGTCCGGAAGCGGCCGCTTCAATTTCCTGCAATAACTGTTTATAAGTCAGTCGGCGTCGACCGTCATATACCGCTTCTTTGTCCGGATCATGTGCCAATTGTTTACGAAGCTGATAAAAAACTGTGCGGCCCCTCTCAGGCTGGCTATCCTTCCCCACTTTTTAAACCTCCCTAGCAGTCGGGGTTAATAAGAGTATTAAGCGCTTTTAGCTGTTGAACTTCCGTTTTTAGATAATTTATTTCTGACGATTAGCAGGTAAACAATGGTTGCAGCAATGCCGATCAGGCTGCAAAACATGGCGATATAGAAAGCACCGGCAAAATTTCCATGATTTTGTGCAGCAATCGAAACGGCCAGCCGAGGTCCGAAGAATGCGGCGACGGCATAGCCGATAAATGTAATACCGTAATTGACACCGTAAAATTTCACTCCGAAGTTCTCAGTCACAATCGTTGGCATGATGCCCATCGTTCCGCCGAAGCAAAGGCCGATAAAGATGACTGCGATCAGCAGCAGAATCGGAGAAGCTGTATTTGCCAGCAGGAAAAGCATGATCCCAAGGACGGCAAAGATAGCGATCAGTGAATAATAACGACCGATTCTGTCGGAAACGGCTCCCCAGACAACCCGGCCCAGACAGTTGCTGAGTGAATAGAAGCTAACATAAAATGCAGCAACAGTCGCTGATAATGCGAACATCGACTCGCCGATTTGCGCCACGTTGGAAGCGATCATCAGGCCGGAAAGTGTACCGATAGCGAACATAATAAAGATTAGATAGAAACGAAAAGTGCCGAGCATTTTATACCAGGGAAGGCCCTCACTGTTTTCCGCATTTTTCTTAACAGCCGCAGGCGGTGTCCATCCCCTCGGGGTGTAGTCGACCGGGGCTGTTTTCATAAGTAAGCCGGCAAGGAGACAAATCACAATAAAAATAAAACCGACGATCCGAATGGCAACAAGGACGTTGAATTGCTGAATGAGAGCAGACAGCAGCGGTGCAAAAATGATTGCCGAACCACCATTGACAGCAGTTATAAGTCCCATAGCCAGCCCCCGTTTATCCGGGAACAGCCGTGTAATGTTTCCTAAACAGCCGGAGTAAGCAAACGGCGATGCGAGGCCGGAAATTACTCCGTAGGTCAAATAAAGCATCGGAAGATTGGTTGAAAAACCTGTCAGAAAATAGCCGGCGCCATAGCCGATACCGCCAATCAGGACACAGAGTTTGGCATGGTTTTTATCGACGATTTTTCCGGCGATAATCATTGAAATAGGTGCCACTGCCAAATTAATTGTAAAAGCGAGGACTACTTGTTCCGCGCTCCATCCATGTATGGCGGCAAGGGGACCCTCAAGTACACTGAAGGCATAAATTGAACCCGTACATACCATGACAAACATGGCAGCAATCATTATTTGCCAACGCGGAAAATCATGTGATTGAACTGTTTCAGTATCAGACATTAATTTCTCCCTCCTGTTTCATTGAAATGTGAGAGAGCGCTCTCTTTTTACATACCTATCATTGAACGCGGGGAAGGCTTTGTAAAATACATTAAATTTATAGCAGACTATAAATATTTTTTGGATTCCCGGGTATCCGGCGGAAGGACTTGAAGACTTTATAATGAGAGTGATAGGACGGATTGACGTTCGTATTTGTTTGATCTATTGATCGATATGAGCGGAGACATCCGGATCTGAATATCTGTTGAAAAACAGTCGATTTTTTGTGGCGATACTGTCGATACGTCTGCTGATATAATTTGATTAGCGTGGATGAAAATGACGGCTTAAGAAAGAAGGAAGGGGGGTACTAGGACGGGAGATTTTTTCATGGTTAGATTTTATAATTTCATATTTATCAGATAATGTAAGCGTATTCAAATTAAATGCTGATGGGCAAAATTGGAGATGAAGGCTATGGAATTTAAACAATTGAAATATTTTGTTCAGGTTGCTAAAGATTTGAATTACACGGTCGCTTCCAAGAAATTGTTTGTGACGCAGCCAACTCTGAGCTGGACAACAAAGAAACTGGAAGAAGAACTGGGATTTAAATTATTTTCATACGATGGTAAGAAATTAGCGCTGACAAAAGAAGGAGAGAAATTTCTGGGACAAGCGCAGCATTTATTAAAAGAATATTCGAAAACAATCGAATTTATACGCAGGAGTCAGGATAAGATTACCGGTCAGCTAAAAATCGGTATTCCCGATTTGTTTGCCGATTGTTTTTTTATAGACTCTCTGATGGGGTTCATCCACGATTACCCCGGAGTGAGGACAAACATCGTCTGCAATGGATCGCTGGCGATTCAGGAAGGTGTCCAATCCGGCAAAATCGATGTCGGCATTATTTCGCATCTGAATCCGCCGATCACATTGGAAGTTATCGAACTTCCCAATTATAGTTATCGGCCGGTCGTTATTGTCAGTAAAAATCATCGATTGGCTGGCAGAACCTCCGTATCGTTCAGGGAGCTGAAAAAAGAAAAATTCATATTGCTTTCGGAGGAATTCACGTTGGGGAAGCTGCCGGTTATTCAGTGTATAAAAAATGGATTTACTCCCGAAATTAAACTGCGCAGTTCGGAATGGAGCTTTATTTGCGATGCGGTGGCACATAGTGACTGTATCTCATTTCTGCCGGAGCCGTTGATTGAAAAATATATCAGTGGAGGGATCAACGTTATTGCCGTGGACGATGATCAAAGCGTGATTCCGATCAGCTTGATTACGAAGAGAAATGTGCACACATCGCTGGCACTGCAAAAGTTCGTGTCCTATTTTCTTAAAGCTAATATAAATTAGTTGCCTATAAGATTTTTCACTGATTATCTTGGAAAACGGCATCGTGGACACACGGCTTTCCGGCCATTTCTCCCCATTGATGAGATTTTTTTTTTCGCGTTTGTCCTTTCCTTCCCAATTTATTCTTTTCATTGTTCAGCCAGTCCCTGCATGATTCCAGTGAAAATTTTTATAATCGACTATTAATTCTTTGTATTTTACAATAAATTATCCTGCTCCTAAAGTAAAAGTGGAAGCCGATAAAGTGATAAAAAATTACGTAGAGGTGTTTGAGATGGAAAAACCCTTGAAGGGTCTGAAAGCTATTGAGCTTGGAACCTATGTGGCCGGGCCCGCCTGTGCGCGTCTGCTGGCAGATTGGGGATGCGATGTGATTAAAGTGGAGAGTCCGAAGGGCGACGCGCTGAGAAGAGTCGGTTTTAATACGAAGTGCCCCACCGATCCGGAGGAGAATCCATGTTTTGATTTATCCAATATGAACAAAAAGGGCATTGTTGTGAATTTAAAAACAGAAGACGGCCTGCGGATTATGGACAAACTGCTGGAACAGGCGGATATTTTTATTACGAATAATCAGACCAAAGCGCTCAGAAAAATGGAGCTCGACTATGACTCTGTGAAAAAAAAGTATCCGAAACTCATTTATGCCCAATCTGTCGGCTATGGTGAAAAAGGCCCGCTGAAAGATACGCCCGGATTTGATTTTACCTGTTATTATGCACGGGGCGGCCTGCTGGGTACGTTGGCTGAGAAGGATACGTCGCCGTTGAACCCGGTCCCCCAATTCGGTGATAATCAGGTGGCCGCGGATCTGGCTGCAGGCATCCTGGCTTCCCTGTACGAGCGAACAAAAACGGGAAAGGGCGATAAAGTAACGGTCAGTCTCTATCATCGCGCCATTTATGATTTCAATTTAACCGTCACTTCTTCTCAGTACGGGTTTAAGTATCCGATCAGCCGAAAAGATGCCGCCAATCCCTTCCTGAACAGCTATCCAACAAAAGATAACAGATGGATACAGCTGTGCTGTCCTGAATATGACTGGAAGTTTCCGACAGTTATGAAAGCGCTTGGACGCAGTGATCTGATTGATAATAAGGATTTGAATAATATCAAAGCCATCACCGGTCATACACATGTCATGATTCAGATCATCGAAGAAGAGATGAAGAAACGGAATGTCGATGAATGGGTAGAAATATTCAGAAAATATGATTTACCCTGCGATAAGGCTTATCTGTGGGAAGAAATTCTTGACGATCCGCAGGCGTTGGCCAACGGCTTTCTGCATGAGATGCATTACGAAAACGGGCATGTACGGAAATTGGTTGATACACCTGTCAGATTTTCTAATATGGATTCCCTCGAACACAGAAGAGGACCTAAATTTGGCGAAAATACGAAAGAAGTTCTGGAGGATCTGGGCTATTCCGCTGATGAAATCAATCGCTTTTCGGAAAATCATGTCATTAATATGGGGTCCTGATCATGTATACATTAGGAATCGATATCGGTTCAACAGCAACGAAGGGCGTCATTCTGGAAGACGGACGCTCGATTGTCAGGAAAGCATTGGCTCCGGTCGGAGCGGGAACGAGCGGGCCTTCCCGAGTGATGCAGGCGCTGTTCCAGGACGCTGAACCGCCGCTGACTGAAAACGATATCAGCGGTTCAGTTGTTACCGGATATGGTCGGATGACGTTTAAAAAGGCCGATCATCAGATTAGTGAATTGAGCTGTCATGCGAAGGGTGTCTTTTTTCTTTTACCGGCTGCAAGAACCATTATTGATATTGGCGGGCAGGATGCGAAAGTATTGAAATTAAGCTCTGAAGGAGATTTATTGAATTTTGTCATGAATGACAAATGTGCGGCGGGAACCGGACGCTTTCTTGATGTGATGGCAGGTGTCCTGGAAGTAAAGGTCGAGGATCTGGGCAAGCTCGCACATCAGTCGGAGCGGCCGTCGGTCATCAGTTCGACCTGTACAGTATTCGCCGAATCGGAAGTCATTTCCCGCCTGGCGCATGGCGAGAAAAAGACGGATGTCATTGCCGGCATCAGTCGTTCAATAGCCAGACGAATCTCAGGGCTGGTGTTCCGCGCCGGAGTCGAAGAGGATGTCATTATGACCGGAGGTGTTGCCTGCAACAGCGGCGTTGTCCGAATGATGGAAGATGTTCTGAAAGTCCCGATTATTCTGCCGGAAATTCCTCAGTTTACAGGCGCACTTGGCGCCGCATTATACGCCTATGAGCGCATCAAAAACAAAAATGAAGGATGTGTTAAAAGTGGCGATGGCAGAGAATAAGAGAGCAAAAGATTTGATTAATGAACTGATGGATCAGCATTATGAGCGAGCCAGAGAAGCAAAACGGAAGGGTGAAATGGTTGGTTGGGCCGCTTCTAATTTTCCTCAGGAAATACCTGAAACGCTGGGCCTGACTGTTGTCTATCCGGAGAATCACGCGGCCGCCGTATCCGCAAAGAAGGCTTCCCTTCCGCTGCTGGAATATGCAGAAGGCCGGGGCTATTCAAATGATCTTTGCGGCTATGCACAGATAAGCCTCGCCTACAAAGATGTGAAAGAGTGCAAAGCATTGGATATTCCGCAACCGGACTACGTTCTGTGCTGTAATAATATTTGTGCACAGATGGTGAAGTGGTATGAAAATCTGTCTAAGGAACTGGCTATTCCGTTAATCATGCTGGATGTTCCTTTTAATACGGAGTTTGAAGTAACGCAGGAGAGAATCGATTATATTAAAGAGCAGATCTGGCTTGTCTTTAAACAATTGGAGAAAGTGACGGGGAAAAAATATGATTCACAACGCTTCGAAGAAGTGATGAAAACGTCCGCTGCCTCCGGACGGGCATGGAAACGGGCGGAGAATGCAATGAATGCCCTGCCTTCCCCGCTTAATGGTTACGACTTCTTTAATTACATGGCTTTGATTCTCTGCAGCAAAGGAAAAAAAGAAACGCTGCATGCTTTCACGGTGCTGGCAGACGAGCTGGAAGAAAGAATCCGCCAGAACCAATCGACTTATAAAGGAAAAGAACAGTTTAGAATTCTGCTTGAAGGAATTGCTTGCTGGCCGCATATTGGCTTTACTTATAAGACTTTGCTGAAATATGGTATCAATGTTGTCGGATCCAATTATTTTACTGCTTTTGAAAAAGTCTACAGCAATATGGATGAAATGGCCGAGGCCTATGCGACGATGACGAATTGTCTCAACCTGGAGCGGGAAATTGCGATGCGTGAAGAGATTATCAAGACAGGCAGCGTTGACGGCATGCTTGTCCATTTAAATAAGAGCTGCAAAATGTGGAATGGATTTATGTATGAGATTGTTCGCAGGGTTCAAAAGGATACGGGCATACCGGCCGCCTTTTATGATGGCGATCAGGCAGATCCGCGAGCGTTCAGCGAAGCTCAGTATGAGACGCGTGTCCAGGGGCTGTATGAAGTCATGAAAGCGAGAAAAAACGGAAAGGAGGTCTCGATCAATGAATAATTATGATGCCGTATTATCAAGAATCAGGAGGGTCGCCAAGAATCCGGGTGCCCAGCTGAAAGAGTATATTAGTAAAGATAAAAAAGCGATCGGCTGCATGTATTATGCTCCGGAGGAACTGATTCACGCAGCGGGTATGATTCCTTTTGGCATATGGGGCGGGGAAACGGAAATATCGGCGGCAAAAAAATATTTTCCTTCATTCATCTGTTCCATCCTTCAGACAAGCCTGGAGTTGGGCATAAAGGGAGCGTTTGATGGTTTATCCGGAATTATTATTCCGGCAAATTGCGATCCGCTGCGGACGATGGGACAAAACTGGAAAGTGGCAGTTCCAGGGGTCGAGTTTATCCCTCTTGTCCATCCGGTCAATCGAAAAACGGAAGCAGGGAAAAAATATCTGCTGACGGAGTATCAGAGAATTAAGAAAACGCTGGAGCGGATATCGGGAAATCTTATTACGCCGGAAGCATTGCACAATAGCATTAAGGTGTACAACAATTATCGGCGGGCAATGAGAAAATTTGTTGAAGTGGCGATTGATTATCCGACTATTATTACACCTTCTGTCCGTCACACGGTCATCAAAGCAGCCGGTTTTGTAGAAAAAGCGGAATATACGACGTGGATAGAAGAATTGATTGATGATCTGAAAGAAAATGAAAGACAAAAATGGGACGGTGAAAAAATCGTCGTTTCGGGAATTATGCTGGATTCGTCCGATATTCTTCATATTCTTGAAGAGAATCACATTAATGTTGTGTCTGATGATTTATCTCAGGAAACCCGGCAATTCCGCAGCGACGTTCCGGAAGACGGAAAAACGCCGATGGAACGTCTCGTTAATTATTGGTCGGAGATGGAAGGCTGCCCGCTTCTTTACGATCCCGAAAAAAAACGGGGAGAGATGATCATTCAGGCTGTGAAGCATACACATGCCGACGGGGTGCTTTTCCTAATGATGAAATTCTGCGACCCGGAGGAATTTGACTACCCGATTATTAAAAAGCAATTGGAAAAAGCACATATTCCCCAGGTCTATATTGAATTTGAGCAGGGAAATGTAAATGCTGAACAAGCGAGAACGCGTATTCAGGCATTCAGTGAAATGGTTAATGCTTAATTGTATTTTATAATTTCCATTTATGGGAAAGCACAATCAATTTCATCAATCCATAAATGGGAATTTTTATTAAATTAAAAAATAACGAAAACTATTGTCTCAATCCTCATGTAATTAAAGAGAGGCGGAAATATGATGATTGACTTTGAATTAACGGAAGAACAAAAATCGTGGCAAAAAAAAGCACGGGAATTCGTTAATCAGTATATTGTCCCTAATGCTGATAAGTATGATCGGACGGGAGAATTTCCCCAGCCGATTGTTGAGAAAGCAAAGGAATACGGATTACTGGCTCTTGCTGCACCCAAAGATCTCGGCGGCCCAGGTCTTGACGCAATGTCGTCAGCGCTTGTCAATGAAGAGCTCGGCAAGGGATGTGTGGGTATGCAGACGACACTGGGGGGCAATGGACTTTCATCTTATCCGGTCCTTTTTGGCGGAAACAGAGAACAGATCAAACTTTATTTCAAACATATCCTGAACGGCGAACTGGCTGCTTTTGCTTTGACTGAACCGGGCGCCGGTTCTGATCCGGGAGCGATTCGGACTGTTGCTGTCCGCAAGGGCGATCATTATGTGATTAACGGAACAAAATGTTTCTGTACAAATGGAGGACATGCCGGTGTCTATACGGTATTTGCTTCGACTAATCTCTCGGAAAGAAACCGGGGACTCAGTGCGTTTATTGTCGAGGCCGATCAAAAAGGGATCACGGTCGGGAAAAAAGAAAATAAAATGGGCATTCGTGCTTCCAATACGGTTGAAGTGATTTTTAATGATGTTTCCGTTCCCGTCAATCGCCGCATCGGCGACGAGGGCCAGGGTTTTAAAATAGCGATGAAAACTTTGGACGTGGCCCGGCTGTCTGTCGGTGCGACTGCAGTTGGACTTTGCAAACGAATTTTGACGGAAACGATTCAGTTTGTTCAAAACGAAAAGAAAAATGGTAAACCATTGGCCGCTTCTCAATATATTCAATTCAAGCTGGCGGATATGGCTACGCGGGCCGAAGCAGCCGAGGGACTGATTGATAAGACGTGCTATCTGAAAGACAGCGGCCGGCCGTACAGTAAGGAATCGGCGATGTCCAAGACCTTTGCTACGGATTCGGCGATGCAGCTTGCCGAAACGGCTGTCGAAATATTCGGACCCTGCGGATACTTGCGCGAATCCAACATAGAGAAACTGATGCGCGACGCAAAAGTCATGCAAATTTATGAAGGCACGAATCAGATTCAACGGATTGTGATAGCCAATCATGTTTTAAAGGGCAGATAAGGAGGCATGACCTATGAATTTTAATTTATCGGAAGAACAATCATTGATTCAGGAAAGCGCACGTGAAATAGCGGAAAATTTATCGGACCTCTCAGCTGTTGATGCTTTAAAGAATCTGGCAGAGACAGATTTTCTTGGGTTGTTCTTTTCGGAAGATGCCGGCGGTGCCGGCGGCGATTTTCTGAGCTACATTGTTGCCCTGCAGGAAATAGCCAAAGTATCGGCTTCCGTTGCACTTGCTTATGCGGTGCACTGTACACAGGCGTGTTATGCAATTGCCGCGTTTGCCGGCAGTGATTTGAAAAAAAAGTATCTGCCGGCCCTTTTCAGCGGTGAAAAAACGGCTGCTTATGCCTTGGGCGAGGGATGGCGAGGCAAAGATCTTTTAAATATTGAGGCTCGTGCCGTCAAAGCAGACGACGAATATATCATTAACGGCGAGAAGACATTTGTGTATGGCGGTGCATCTGCCGACATTTACATTGTTTTTGCAAAAACCGATCGCGGGCTTTCCGCTTTTATCGTTAATCACGATACCGGGGGCGTTGCCGTCAGTGAAAACTATGAAAAGATGGGCATGGATCAGATCACACTGAACACGGTGACTTTTAAGAATGTCCATATTCCCGATGTAAATATAATTGGGAACGAAGAATCCGGAGATGAAATCAGGCAGTCCGTCTTTAATCTGCACAGCATCAGTCTTGCGTCGATTGCCTGCGGTATTCTCACGACTGCTATTGAAAAAACGGTCACTTATGGAAAAGAACGCGTGCAATTTAATCGGCCCATTCTTTCATTCGAAGCTATGTCTGAAAAGCTCGGCCACATGATGATTAAAGCAGAGGCTGCACGGCTGCTCACATTTAAGGCCGCTGCTCAGTGGGATGCAAATGACGAAGCATATGTACGGAGCGCCTATCATGCACGTGATTTTTCAATGCAAAGCGGTGAAGAGATCTGTACGGCTGCCATTCAAATGCATGGCGGTTACGGATACAGCAAAGATTTAGGCGTGGAAGCCTTATTACGGGATATTAAAGGACTGTCTGTTTTTGAAAATTTAACTAAACCTATGGTTTTAATGGCAGCATCGGCAGATATTTGAACGGATTTCCAATCATGTTGCAGCAATAAATGGACGTCCCAGATTCCGATTTGGCAATCGGAAAAGAAGGCGGTACCTGATGAAACGAATCGCAGTTTATCCGGGCAGTTTTGATCCTGTCACACTCGGACATTTGGACATCATTAAAAGAGGCAGTTGTGTATTCGACGAAATTATCGTTGCAGTTTTAAACAACTCCAGCCGACATCCGCTTTTTTCGGTAAGCGAGCGCAAAGCGATGCTTACTGCAGCAACCTGTCATTTGGATCATGTCAGGATTGACAGCTTTAACGGACCGTTTGTCGACTACATGATAGACAATGGGCTGTCGGTTATTCTGCGCGGACTGCGGGAAATTGCTGATTTTGAATACGAAATGAAGAGTGCATGGGTTAATAAGTATTTGGATCATCACATTGAAACATGTTTCATGATCTCTGTTAATCCCTCCGCCTCTCTAAGTTCGGGCGCAGTTAAAAAAATTGCTCAACATGGCGGCGATGCTTCAGGCCTTGTGCCGGAAGTGGCGGACCGTTTTCTCAAAAAAATTCTATGTACTGAAAAAGAAAAGATGCTGTTAAAGAAAGGCGGGGATTAAGGTATGCCAAAATTGCAATATGAAACGTTTTGGGCACAAGAAGCTACCTTAATGGATTTTCTGACGAGAGAAGAACAAGCATTAGTTGAGCAGACGATGAAGGTGCTTCACAGTCATCATAAAGAATATTTACTTCTTAAGCAGCTGCTCGGATTTCGCATCGACCAAATGACGGACGAGGGTGTGACTGTTTCTATTCCGATACATGAGGGCATTTCTAATGGCAGAAATATGGTACATGGTGGCGTAACTGCGGCGCTTGCCGATGCGGCTATGGGTGTTCTGGCAGCAAAGCTTGTCGGAGATGAGCAATCAGCAGTTACTTCCAATCTTTACATCAGCTATATCGCGGCAGGGCGCGGCAAACAGCTCACTGCACGCGTAAAAGCCGCTCACATCGGTAAAAAAAGCATGGTTTTTGATTGCTTCATTATCAATGATCTTGAAAAATTGATCGCCAAAGCGGAAGCAACCTATTTTATTGTCCCAAAAGGTTATTAATTGTTTGACAGGCTGATCCGCCGGCCTGTGTGGAGGAATAAATGAATGAACAGGAGATGCTTACTTTGAAGATTGCCGTTTGCTATAAATGGGTACTTGATGAAGCAGACATTGTTGTTGACCAGGAAAATAATGCCTTAGACGTTAAAAGGGCAAAGTACAAGATCAGTGAAATTGATCGAAATGCTCTGACGCTTGGCGTGGACTTAAAAACAAATGACGGAATTTTGTTGGGATTAACCGTCGGACCGAATGTTAAAAACTCAGTCAAAGACGTCCTCTCGCGCGGGGCCGATAAAGCTTTTTTTATTGAAAGCGATGAGCTGGAGAGTTCAGCGGCAGCCAAAGTGCTTGCAGCTGCAATAAAAAAGATAGGCGATATCGACTTGGTGATATGCGGAGAAGGATCAAGCGACCAATATTCCCAGCAGGTCGGCCCGAGAATTGCTGCATTGCTTGATTGGAATCTTGTAACCTATGCCAGTGATGTTAAAGCGGAAGGAAACAAGCTGACAGCTATACGTAAACTCGAAGATGAAGTTGAGACAATCGCTGTCAATGTACCGGCAGTTTTAACAGTCGTTTCGGAGATCAATCAGCCCAAGGTTCCCGGGATGAAGCAAATTCTGGCAGCCCGAAAGAAACCGTCTGAAACGGTGAAAATTGAGGAACTGAACATGGAAAAAAATGCGCTGAAAACGCCTGTTAAAGTAATGGATATTGGACCGGCGGTCATGGAACGCCGGCAGATTCAGCTAAACAAGGGCGATGTCTCAATCCCGCAGGCTGCGGAAAAACTGGTCGGCCTGTTAAGAAAGGATAAAGTCATTTAAGTAGCGCAGCGGCCATGAGCAGATTCGAAAGCAAAGGAGAAAGAAAAATGGGAGAAACATGGATCATATCCGATATAGCAGAAGCTGGATATTCATTGATAAGCAAAGCGGTTGAATTGGGCGAAGAAGTGGCGGCCTATCTAAATGCCGATGCAGAACAGGCATCCCGTGCCTTTCAATATGGTGCGAAGCGCACAGTTCGTTTAGCACTTCCGGAGAAAGTCCTATGGGAAAGTTATGCGTCTGAATTGGCGAAAGAGGCGCAAAAAGAAATGCCTGATCTTGTTTTGGTGACGGCAAGCAAGCGCGGGAAAACATTAGCGGCTTATCTGGGCGGGCTGCTCGATATACCGGTTATCACAGAGATAAAAAGCATTGAGAAAGAGGGAGAGACCTTTCATTTCACGCGCACGATTTACGGCGGACTGGCCGAAAAAAAAGTTGAGATGACGGGCAGCCCTGTCATTGTGACAGTTGCGCCGGGAAGTTTTGAAAAAAAAGAGGCGGAAACGGCTGCGAATCCGGCGGTTGCGACGCAGCTGAGCACACCGTCCACTCCTGGATTAACAGTTGTTGAAAGAGAGAAGAAGGAAAAGACGGCGGTTAATCTGAATGAGGCGAAAGTCGTTGTCGGTATCGGACGCGGATTTGGTAAAAAAGAAAATATGCAGTATGCGCGGGATTTAGCGCAGGCGCTTGATGGTGAAATTGCTTGTTCGCGGCCTATTACTGAAGATTATCACTGGTTGCCTGAAGAACAGTATGTCGGCATTTCCGGCCAGGTGATTAAGCCCGATGTTTATCTAGCTGCAGGTATTTCCGGCCAGGTACAGCATATTTACGGAGTCCGCGATGCGAAAATGATTGTTGCCATTAATAAAGATGAAAACGCGCCGATTTTCAATGTTTCCGATTACTATATTATCGGTGATTTATCAGAAGTCATACCTGAAATCGTTCGAGCATTGCAAAGCTAAAACGCGGATTCTAGATTCAACTTAAAGAGGTGTTAGTTAATTATGTCTGATGCATTCGACGTAATTATTGTCGGAGCCGGAATTGCCGGCAGCATAGCCGGCTACTTGCTCGCTAAAGAGGGACTGGATGTTCTGGTCATTGAACGGGGCAACTTTGCCGGCAGCAAGAACATGACAGGCGGCAGACTATATGGACACAGTCTTGAAAAAATCATTCCGGATTTTGCCGAGGAAGCACCTGTTGAGAGGAAGATAACGCAGGAAAAAATCAGCCTGATGACCGAGGATAGTGCCGTTACGATTGATTTTAACGCGGAGGTGCTCGGCCGGCACCCGCAGGCTTCCTACTCTGTCCTGCGCAGCACTTTTGATCAGTGGCTGGCTAAGAAGGCCGAGGATGCGGGAGCTCAGATCATTCCCGGTATCCGTGTAGACAATTTAATTGTCAAAGACGGTAAAGTCAGCGGAGTGATTGCCGGTGAAGATCAGATAGAATCAAAAATAGTGATCTTGGCAGATGGAGTCAACTCGCTTTTAGCACAGAAGATGGGTATGCGTGACGAATTAAAGCCTGATCAGGTCGCTGTCGGAGTTAAAGAGATTATTGAGCTTCCACAAAACGTAATCAATGAACGCTTTAATCTGAAAAATGCCCAGGAGGGGGCGGCCTGGCTTTTTGCCGGCATGCCGTCAGCGGGAAAGGTCGGCGGCGGTTTTCTCTATACCAATAAAGCAAGTCTGTCGCTCGGAGTCGTTTGTGCATTGTCCGGCCTTGACGATTCTCCGGTTCCGATACCGCAAATGCTGGAAAATTTTAAAGAACATCGCCTGATAGCCCCTTTAATCAAGGATGGGAAGGCGGTCGAATACTCAGCACATCTCGTTCCCGAAGGCGGTTTGAATATGATACCGAAATTGGTTGCTGCCGGTGTTCTAATTGTCGGCGATGCTGCCGGTTTTTGCATCAACATCGGCTACGCCGTGCGGGGCATGGATCTTGCGGTTGCTTCGGCAGAAGCGGCGGCCCAGGCAGTTTTGCAGGCGATGAAACAGCAGGACTATAGTGAATCGGCACTATCCGAATATGTACGCCTTTTGGAAAACAGTTTTGTAATGAAAGATTTAAAGCTTTACAGTAAGTTCCCGCATTTTATGGAGAATTCCAGAATATTTAATGATTATCCTCAGTTAGTATCAAATATTATGACCCGTATGTTTGTTGTAAACGGCACGGAAAATCTTGCGCTTCGGAAAAAGATCATGCAAGAGGTGAAGAAGGTTGGCATCATGCATGTGATTAAGGACGGTATCAAAGGAGCGTATGCTTTATGAGTGTCAATGTTGAACAGAAACTGGGATATGACAAGTTTAATGTCGATGAAGAGCATCTGCATATTATTGTAAAACCCGGGCAGGCAGATAAGAAAGAAATTCAGAAACTGATGAATGCCTGTCCGGCAGGATTGTATCATTTAAATGAAGACGGTACGATCCGCTTCGATTATGCGGGCTGCTTGGAATGCGGAACCTGCCGAGTACTGTGCGGCAAAACGGTTCTCAGTAACTGGCAATTTCCGGAAGGGACTTTCGGCGTTGAGTACCGTTACGGCTGATCGGCAGTCATGTGAGAAGGGAAGATTAGCAGAATGCCTTGGTCATTATCGGATGATTTACGTTAGTCATTTAAAAGTTTTACCGAAATATTCCTGCAGGGCATTCGTGCAGTTCAGCTTTTAAAAAATCTGCGAACGTTTCGCAGATTTTCTATACACTGTAATAATTTATAAGGACATAAATGTTCATAGCACCGCATCTGCAACTTATTCGGCAGGCTCTTGTCACCCTTGCGCAGCGGAGGCTTCGCCTGTACCCATTCCGGGGGAAACGACTCACACGGAGCGGTGTCTCAATGCCGATAACCATGGATAGCCTGTACAAAATTGCCGGTAATGAATTCGGGCCGCGTGAAACCCGGCTTTTATTCTCTTCCCTAATAGCTGTTTGTCCATTTGCAAAGCTTATATGAACCATTTTTTTGTTTGTCATTAAATCCTTCCCGCAGTGTGCATCAGCTTTTAGTCTTACTTTTGTATAATTCTTTATATCTTTTCAATATGAATCTGCCCGTGTCTTTCATCAATACCCAAAGCAGCGCAAGCCGGCGGTGCAGCCTTATATATAAAAGAAGAAGTAAAAGCAGTACAAGCAATATAAGTCCGGTGATAAAGAAAACAACCGCCGCCGGATTCTCTTTATACATAGCATTTGCAAAAAGAGAAACTGTTGCCGCGTACCTTTGCAGCATCAGATTTGGCGGAGATGGCAGTTGAACCATCGTCAGCGTATCTGTTGCTCCGGCTTTGGTGATCAAGTAATGGTAATAGCTGTTTTGTGTCATCAACTCCGCACCGGCGCCTCCGCTTATGATATAACGAACGCCGTTTTTGGTATAATCAAAATAACTGTGGATATGGGAAAGATAAACCGTGTCCACCTTGTATTCCGTCATAAGGTTTTCAAAGCGTACGGCTTCCTGCTTGGTCTGAAAGCCGTGGTCTATATTTTCATCCTCACTGTAAGCTTCCAACTTCTGCTCGACAAGGCCGCCTTCCTTTTCAACCTTATCTGTATAAGACTGTACTTCATTTGGCCTGACATTGCTTCTTGGATCGGTCGGAGGCACATGGGATATTACAAAAATCCGCTTGCCCTTCGCTTTTTGAAGATCCCGTTTGAGCCAAGCGTATTGTACGTCCGGTATTGCCTGTTTTTCGGCATATCCACGCGAGCTGTCAAGAAAGATGAAGTGATTGTCGCCAAAATCAAACGAGTAGTATTCCGGCCCATAAAGCTTTTTGTAGGTTTCACGTCCATCCCCGCGTATGTCGTGGTTGCCTAATGTGGTGCACAGAGTTGTGGAAATCCCGGATACCATTTGATTAAATATACGATACTGGTTGGGTTTCCCGCTGTAAACAAGGTCGCCGTTGTCAATCACAAATACGGGTTTCAACGCGTTTATCTGCTCAATAATCTTTCCAAAGGTTTCATAACCATCCCTGCTGTCGCCGAGAATGACATAGTTGTCATCTGCTGTATTGCTTGGCTGAACGGGATCAATCCGCTTGGTTTCTCCTGCGTTTAAATTCATTGAAAACTCCAATGTGTTGACCGTGATTCTGGCAGGTTTGAAACTTTTATCTATACTTGCTGAGTAAAAGCCTGGATTAACATTTTCAATAGAAATCAATACGTTTCGAACAGGTGCCTTTGTTGCTTTTACTGTAACGGAAGGGAGAGGTGACAGAGCCCTTATGACCAGTCGATTTCCATCCTTGCCTTTTTGTATCCCTTTTATAAAGCCGCCGGATACGGTTACATCGGCGGCGTTCCATTTATATGTGGATGAAGAATCGTCTGGGTTGTAGTTGAGCGGGACTGAGGTGAAGCCGGTGTTGATATTGTAAACGTGATAAGCATTATACAGAAAAAGGCCGACTCCTGCGGTAAGGCATAGAACCAGCGCCAGTATAATAATTTTAAGAGTCCTTTTAAGCTTCATCTTATCATCCCGGTATTTTTTTGCTCTGTAATGCTATTATTTCTGTTAAGTATGATTTTTATTATGATGGCCGAACCCACTCCAAGAATAGCGCCAAACAGAAACGGTGCGTCCGAGTTTATTTTATCCCATAGGAGTCCGGCTATGATTGACGACAGTAGCAGTCCGACACCTTGCACCATTCCGTAAATCCCCAGAACAGTTCCCTTTAATCCTGCCGGCGCGTTCTCGGCGATAAAAGCCCTTTCAGCACCACTGATAAACGCAGTGTACACGCCGTATGCGATGAATAGAATCAGAATGGCGGGTTTTGCCGACAAAAACGCAAAGCCAAGGTATACAAGGCCGTAGATCAGGTATCCTGGTACAAGGATCTTGCTCCTTCCGAATCTATCAGACAATTTACCCGACGGTATGGCAAAAATGGATGTGGCAACATTAAATAGAAGATACAGCAACATGACCTGTGACGCTGAAAAGCCTTGGTTCTGAGCCTTCAAAAGCAAAAATGTATTCGACGAATTTCCAAGGCAAAAAATAAATATTACGGCAAGATACATTTTCAGTTTCCCACCAAGTTTTAACCCTTTAAGCTTGAGCTTTTCAGGTGTTTTATCGCTGCCTTGGTCTTCCCTGACGAAAAATATGATCAAAATCCCGATGATCGCAGGAATGATAGAAAACAGGAACGCCTTGTGAAATCCAATACTGGTTGCGACGAAAATATAGGCAAACAGTGCTCCAAGGGAGGAACCGGCCATATCCAGCATCTTATGCAGACCGAATGACCCGCCAAGTTTTTTTTCATCGCTTGACTGTGCGACAAGAGCGTCGCGCGGTGCGGTACGTATCCCTTTTCCCGTTCGGTCGATTACTCTTGCCAATAAAACCAAGGGCCACGATGTTGCCAGAAGGAGAAATATTTTATACAGGACCGATGCCGAATAGCCGATAAAAGTAAGAGGCTTTTTATTGTGGCGCACATCCCCGATGTAGCCGCTGAATACTTTGAGAAGCGACGCGATGCTCTCAGCAATTCCTTCAATGAGTCCCACAATCGCGGGTGACGCCCCCAGCGCAGCGGTCAGAAAGAGCGGAACCAGAGGATAAACCATTTCGGTACTCATATCTACAAACAGGCTGACAAGTCCGAGCCATACAATATTGGAAATGATAACTTTCTTTTTCACTATTATCCACCCTATGACCTGTCGGTAAACTTGTATACCTTATCGCAGAATTTTTCAAGCGCTTCGGCACATTTTAATAGTGTTGTCTTCGATGTTTCTTTCAGAGGCGCTTCGAAGGTATCCCTTGCCACTATTTTCGCATACCACTGTTTTAATTTATTTAACTCTTCTTCATTCTCTTCGATTTCAGCAAATGTAAAATTCTTTCGACCTATTTCTTTGTTGATTTCTTTAAAAAAATCTTCACACTGCTCAAGAAGTTCCCCGTATTCCTCGTTTCTTGCCGAGTTGAATCGTTCGATAATATTTTTCTGCCCGTCTTCATCTACGGATGACTTCATGACGAACGCCTTGCCGTTATTTTGGAGAACCTCGCTTTTTATCTCGTTGAGCAAGCTGAAATTCTCATCCGTCAGGGGCAGTATCCACATCGACTGCTGAATATTGACTGCGCCTATTTTTTTCAGTTTGCGCCATAAGGAGACACGGGCTCTCGATGGTTCTCTCGGCAGTGTATAGTTGATAACAGCCCAATCGTTCTGATCCATAACACCACTCCGTATATGTAATACTGGTTACAAAAGTCAATATATCATAAAGTAATACTGGTTACAATGTCTATCACTCACTTTCGCAGCCTACAAATCGAGCCGAACGCTGAGCAGCACAAACCCAGCGTCTGTGATCTAGGGAGCTTAACTCAATAGGAAAAATGCTTCACTTTTTGGTATAGTGAATCTGTCATAATCCGCTAGCAAATAGAAAAGGTGTTCTCTATATGAGAGTGAATCACGACATAAAAGAATCAACTCCCTGAAGAAATAAAAGCCAAATTTGCTGAACTGCATATCTTGACATAGCTTCGTCAGGCAGGCATTGTTAAATTTTTTGGCTTTTCTTGCGGCGATCTTTTCCAACTCGTTTTTTGTCTGATCTTTATCCGGAAAGCTGGTTTTGCGTGCTGGAAAGTCACAAGGCCGTTGATCTGCCAGGTAAAGAAAAGATACGGCCCATCGTTTTTTAAATGGTTCGGAGTTTGCTTGGCATTGGTTTCTTCTGGTACTCAGTGTAAAGTCAGCCGCTTAATCGCTTAATGTGTGCCCATCGCCGATAATTTGTCTTTTTATCGCAATCAAAAGGTTGAGTACCGGTACATTGCTTGAATCATGTGCAAAAAAAAATCTGCGAACGTTTCGCAGATTTTCTATACACTGTAATAATTTATAAGGACATAAATGTTCATAGCACCGCATCTGCAACTTATTCGGCAGGCTCTTGTCACCCTTGCGCAGCGGAGGCTTCGCCTGCGCCAGCGGCTGGACGAAACTGCTCATACGGAGCGGTGTTTCAATGCCGATACTCATGGATAGCCTGTACAAAATTGCCGGTGATGAATTCGGGACGCGTGATCGCTGACCCAATAACGATTGAAAATGCTCCGCTTTTATAGGCATTCACTGCGTCACGGATATCCACAATATGCCCTTCGGCAATGATCGGCACGTTCAGCGTGTCATGCATATCGCGAATCAGTTGAAAATTGATCTTGTCTGCGCTTTTTGTATTTTCGGTATATCCGGAGAGAGTGGTTGAAACGATATCCGCGCCGCAGTTCTCTGCATACCGTCCGCTTTCCAGATTGTCGCAGTCCGCCATAACCGGCACATCCGGAAATTTTGTGTGAATGTTCAAGATAATTTCTTGCAGATCCTGATGATCGGGACGGGGCCTTTTTGTCCCGTCTAATGCGACGATATCGGCACCCGACTCTATAATGGCCTTTGCGCTCTCAAAGGTGGGTGTGATATAGACTTCATATCCTTGATGCCATTGTTTATAGATCCCGATTATCGGTAAATGGACGGCCTGCTTGATTGCCCTTATGTTCTGCGGCTCCGTTGCCCGAATGCCGACTGCTCCTCCCTGTTTCGCAGCTGCCGCAAAGGCAACCATTATATCGGTTCCATACATCGGCGACCCCTTTTGCGCCTGGCACGAAACAATCAGACCGCCTTTAATTGATTCTAATAGTTGATCCTTATCCATCATACGTTCCCTCCTAAACAGTGATTAATACCTGTCCTAATTTCACTCATTTTCCGCGCCGGGCCGATTGTGTAACAGGCAATCATTCATTAGCCGGATAACCGCTTTTGCTTCTGAACCGGGTCCATCGGCGGCCGGCTCGGGAAGAGTTGATCCATCAGATCCCGGATTACATTTTCCCATCCTCGTTCCCCTACTAGTAGACCTTTTGTAATAACATTATAAGGCTTTCAACTTAATTTCCATTCAACTGTATAACGGCAATGATACATACTGAGATCATCTCTTTTATACACATTATTTCCGGATTATTCTACTGGCCGATTGAATTAACTGATAGTGCCTCTGTGACCATCATATCAACAATTGTAAAACTCGGGGGAAAATTTAGTGATTAATTTTTCATTTTGCAATCATGCCGATATCGAATTTGGATTTTCGGGAATCCAGAGTTCTAAACAATATGAAATGCCAGAAATCCGCAAGATCCCCTTTTCGGATTATTAATATGAGTATCTCTTTAGCTCATTTTCCTGCTGTACCGTCAATTGATGATCGACTCTTTCTGAGACCGTCATCTCTCGAAAGAAGAAGAGCGTTTCCGCAATCAATAAACTTCCGCAACGGTCATTGGATGCCATGGTTGATAAAACGAAGGTAACGATCGAAAAACTCCTTGCGACGACCGATAAAACTGTGCCTAATAGACCGAAAAACTTCTGGCGACGACCGAAAAACTGCCTGTGCCGATCGAAACCGAGTCCGAGTTGACCGAAAAAGCGGCTGTGCCGACCGAACCCCTCGTCCCAGACCGATAAGCGGCTGCGGCCGACCGAAAAGGGATAGCTCACGACCGAAAAACTGCCTGTGCCGACCGAAACCGAGCCCAAGTTGACCGAAAAAGCGGCTGGGAAGACCGAACCCCTCGTCCCAGACCGATAAGCGGCCGCAGCCGACCGAAAAGGGATAGCTCACGACCGAAAAACTGCCTGTGCCGACCGAAACCGAGCCCAAGTTGACCGAAAAAGCGGCTGGGAAGACCGAAACCATCGTTCCAGACCGATAAGCGGCCGCAGCCGACCGAAAAGGGGTAGCTCACGACCGAAAAACTCCTAGCGACGACCGATAAACTGCGCCTAACGACCGAAAAACTCCTAGCGACGACCGAAAAACTCCTTGCAACGATCGATGACCCGGGCGGCCGATCAACTTATGTGTGAAAGAGAGAGGCGCAAAAAAAGCGCTGCTTCGTGAATAATGGAAGCAGCGTTTCTCATGATGCCATATTGCCTGTATAGTAAGTTGCTTATTTCGACGTTTCAAGGTAAACAACGTGTGTCTGCAGGTATTCTTCAAGTCCGTGTTTTCCGTCGGCTCCGCCGATACCGGATTTTTTCCACCCGGCGTGGAAGCCCTGCATGGCTTCGAAGTTTTCACGGTTAATATAGGTTTCGCCGAAATGGAGGCGGCGGACGGCGATGAAGGCGTTCTCCAGATCTTTTGTATAGATAGAAGAGGTCAGTCCGAAATCGGAGTCGTTTGCGAGTTCGATCGCTTCGTCAAGTGTTGAGAATTCGGCAACCGGAATGACCGGTCCGAATGTCTCTTCGCACATAATATCCATCTGATTGGTGACGTCGGTCAGGACGGTCGGTTCGAAGAAGTAGCCCCTGTCGAAGGCTCGTTTGCCGCCGGCAGCTAGCGTTGCGCCCTGTTTCACGGCACGGTCTACTTTATCGGTAACGCTTTCCAGAGCGTTCTTCTCAATCAGCGGTCCCATGTCCAGGTCGGCGTTCTCAGACGGATTGCCGTATTTGACCGCCTGCATGGCGGCGACGAGCTTTTCAGTAAAGACTTCCTTGATGTCGCTGTGGACATAAACACGTTCCGCGCAGTTGCACACCTGTCCGGTATTGATGACACGCGAAGCAACAATTGCTTTGACGGCGAGATCGAGGTCGGCGTCGTTCATCACGATGGCCGGCGCTTTTCCTCCCAGTTCCAGCGATACTTTTGTAACGTTCCTGGCTGCGGCCTCCATGATCTTCTGGCCGGCGGGGACGCTTCCGGTCAGGCTGACAATGCCGACCTTGCTGTTTTCTGCCAGTGCCCGGCCGACAACAGAGCCTCTGCCGGGAACCATATTGAATACGCCCTTCGGAAGGCCGGTCTCTTCAACAATCTGCGAAAAAACATAGGCATTCTCCGGTGTCTGCTGACTCGGTTTAATGACAATTGTATTGCCGGTGACCAGTGCCGGACCAGCCTTGCGCGCTATCAGAAAGAACGGGAAATTCCATGGGAGGATACCGGCTGCCACGCCGATCGGCTTTTTGAATAAAAAAATATTTTCGTTAGGCCGGTCGCTCTGGATAATTTCACCTTCATAGCGGCGCGCCCATTCCGCTGTATAGTCCAGATAGTCGGCGGTAAAAAGGACTTCTGTCTTTGCCAGGCCGCGCGTTTTTCCGCCTTCCCTGATCACGATATCGGTCAGCTCCGCCTCCCTTTTTCGAATACCGCCGGCGATCTTGTGCAGATAGTCGCCGCGTGCGACCGCCGGTGTCCTTTCCCATGATTTCTGCGCTTCATAAGCGGCGTCGACAGCCAGGTCTGCATCGGCGGCGCTGCTGTCGGGAATCCTTGAAATGACTTCTTCGGTTGAGGGATTGACAACATCGATCCATCTTTCAGCCTGAGATGCAACGAACGCTCCATTAATAAACGGCAGTATTTTTGTAACCATTTTTCTCCTCCTCAATATCCGGGATTTTTTCGACGGCGGTACAGTTGTTCCCGCTTGGATCAAACAATGGACAAAGAGAGATTTACATTTTGTAACGTAACATAATTTACAAATCAAAACAAACAAAACAACTTTAAAAATGAATTTTTATTGCATAATCATGAAATATATTGATTTTTTCTAAAAAACAGGGCAATATAATTGTTGAATGATAATTAATTAGGTTTCTTTATGTTGCATTCCCGGAAATCTCTGTTTACCATCAGATGATTTTATTGTTTTGTGAAAAAAATAACAAGGTGGAGGGATCAGTATGGCTGTCAGCCGAATCATTCTCAATGAGACGTCCTATTTTGGAAGCGGCGCTGTCACAAAAATCATTGATGAGGTGAAAAAGCGCGAGTTCAAAAAGGCTCTTGTCGTAACGGACAGAGATTTGATCAAATATAATGTTGCAACAAAAGTGACCGATCTGCTGGATAGAAACGGATTTGTCTACGACATTTTCGATCAGACGATTCCTAATCCAACACTGGAAGTTGTCCGCGACGGACTGGCTGCGTTTAAAAAAGGGGGAGCCGATTATATCCTGGCTATCGGCGGCGGATCATCGATTGATACGGCGAAAGCGATTGGGATTATTGCCGCCAATCCTGAGCATGAAGATATTGTCAGCCTTGAAGGCGAACCGGGGACGCGCCATCCGAGCGTGCCGATTTTCGCCGTGCCGACGACGTCCGGCACGGCCGCAGAAGTGACCATCAATTACGTTATCACCGACAAAGCGCATCACCGCAAATTTGTCTGCGTCGATCCCCATGATATTCCGGTGGCCGCTTTTGTCGACAGCGATCTGATGATGGGTATGCCGAAATCGTTATGTGCGGCAACGGGCATGGATGCGCTGACGCATGCGATCGAGGGTTATATTACGAAAGGCGCCTGGGAAATGACGGATATGATGCATCTGAAGGCGATCGAAATTGTCGGACGCTCACTAAGGGACTCTGTGGCAGGAGATTCCAAGGCGAGGGAAGCCATGGCCCTTGGGCAGTATATTGCCGGTATGGGCTTCTCAAACGTCGGATTGGGGCTCGTACACGGGATGGCCCACCCGCTCAGCGCCTGGTATAATGTTCCGCACGGCGTCGCCTGTGCTGCGCTGCTCCCGACGATCATGGACTATAACAAGGATTATACCGGAGAAAAGTATCGGTCGATTGCGGCGGCCATGGGTGTGGCAGGTGCCGGCGATATGCCGCTGGAAGAGGCACGGGATCAGGCGGTCGCTGTCGTCCGCCGGCTTGGCAAAGATGTCGGCATTCCGCAGAACATCCGGGAGCTCGGAGTTAAGGAAGAAGACATTCCGGCAATTGCCAAGGATGCACTCATGGACGTCTGCACAGGCGGCAATCCGAGAGATACGACCATAGAGGACATCATCAATCTGTACCGGTCGTTGACCGCCGTTCACGATTGACGGGCATACCGGATGTAAAAAAGATCAGGCGGGAGTTTCCCGGCCTGATCCTTTTTTATGTGGATCTCTCCGCGGCAAAGGGAGAGGGTTTATGTGGGCAGCTGCTGATTCTTTTTTTCTTCGCCGGGCAGGCAGCCGAATTCTGCTTTGAACACTTTGTAAAAGTAAGTTTTATTTGAAAAGCCGGATTCCTGGGCAACGTCGCTGATCGGCAGGTCGGTCGTGTTCAGGAGCAGACGCGCCTGATAGAGACGCCTCTTAACAACTAACTGTGTAAAGGGAACACCGGTCAGCTTTTTGATCAGGTTGCCGAGGTATGTCTTGTTATAACCGAGCCGTACCGCTGCTTTGGATAAATTAATGTCTTTATAATTTTCCTCGATCAGCTTCAGCACGGGGATCATTTTTTTGTTGCGGCTCAGCGATTCGGCCGCTTCGGAAGAATTTCTTTGCGATTGACCGTACTCGCGGGCAAGTGATGTGAACAGAATCGGCAAATATAATTCGGCCATCGTGTTTGAATAGGTATCATTTGAAAAATATTCGGCAATCATATTTTTTAGAACAGCCGGAATTTCTTCGGATTGACCGCCGCTGAAGACAATGTATCGATCCGTGCCGCCGCTGTCTGTTTCCAGACTCAGCAAATAGCGGATCAGCGGGCTGCGGTTTTCCTTCATTTGGTTCAGCCACTCAATGGTCATCGCACTTTTTTTGAACAGAATATTGATCAGCAGATCTTCTTCGCCCAGAGCCTTAATTTCATGGCTGATTCCGGGGCCGATCAGGATCAGCCCGCCCTGCCGCAGTGTGACCGGCCGCTCTCCGATGATCTGGCAGCATGAACCGGAGAGCATATAGTTGAGTTCCGTGAACTGATGCGAATGCAGCGGGTAATCGGCAAACCGGTTGTGTTTACTGATATAAATATTCTGTTTTCTAAAAAAGTAATTATTTAACAATTCCAGCCTGTTATTTTTGATCCGGGTGGATGAATCCGGGATATCCGGAACAAACGTACCGTTTTTCATCTGTTCGATTTCAATTTTAGTGAATTTGAACAATTTATCTGTGATTGCTTTTGAATGGTTATTATTCATGTTTTATTTCTCCCGTTTATGTTTATTTGATACTATTTACCTTTGATATTGTCATTGTACCACAACGGTGCTTATTGTTTAATAATAGACGTAAGCGCTTACTACTATGGGCATTTCAGGAGGCGGAATTGATGAGCGACTCAAGTGTCGTAGCGGAAAAGAAAAGCTGGAAGGCGACGGCCTCGGTATCGTTAACAAACTATCTGGATTCGGGGTCCATCGTTGCCGGCGCCAGCGGCCTGACTTTATGGGCGAAAGATCTGAATCTGAGCAGCCTTCAGGTCGGTTTGCTCGGCGCAATCAGTGCCAACGCTTTTGGATCGGCCGTCGGCGCGCTGATCGGCGGACGACTGGCGGATAAATACGGCCGCAAGTTGATTTACACATACAACATGTTGGTTTATATGCTTGGTGTGGTTATTATTATGTTTTCGATGAACTTTCCGATGCTGCTGGCCGGATTCTTTATTACCGGGGTTGCTGTCGGCATCGGCGTCCCGGCATCCTGGACGTATATTTCCGAAATCTCGGATGAAACCAACCGGGCAAAGCATATCGGCGTTTCACAGTTTGCCTGGTCGTGCGGCCCGGCGATTATCTTCATCCTCGGTATTATTTTCTCGCCGCTCGGCCTGCTCGGCAACCGAATTATCTTCGGCTCACTCTTTATTGTTGCCTTCATAGCCTGGCTGCTGCAGCGGCAGCTCAATGAATCGAAGATCTGGGAAGAAGAAAAGAAAAAGCAAGCTGCAGGCAATGCTGTTAAAAAGGCTCATCCTTATAAACGGCTTTTTGCGAACGCTGTCAGCTTTAAATCGCTGCTGTTCCTGGTCGGTGTCTATATGTTCTGGAATTTGGTTGCCGGTGCGATGGGCTTCTTCATGCCTTACGTCTATTCAACGGTCGGCGGGCTGTCCAATCTTCAGGCTAACCTGCTCCAGGCCGTTCTGTGGGTATTCACGGCCGCGGCAACCTACGCTCTGTTCGTTCCGCTTGGCGATAAAGTCAGCCAGCGCGCCCTGTTCTTTGCCGGTGCGGCGCTCGCTCTGATCTCCTGGGTGGTTCTGACTTATTTCCACATGAGCTGGCCGGCACTTTGGGTGTTTGTTGTTACATGGGGCGTGTCCGCAGGCATCGGTGCCCAGGCATTCTACGCTCTATGGGCGACGGAGCTCTTCCCGACGGATGTGCGCGGCGCTTCCCAAGGGATTATGTTCTTCCTTGTCCGCGGCAGCGCCGGTATCTGGTCGATAATTTTCCCGACCATTCTGACCTCGCTCGGATTTACGGTCGCCGGGACTTTTATGATCGTCCTGCTGCTGATTTCACTCCTGATCGGCGTCATCTGGACACCGAATACACGAGGCAAATCTTTGCAGCAAATTACGGAAGAACGCTACGGGAAAAATGGAGAAAGCTGAATCAATGGCCGGTCGGTTTTAGCCAATGCATGGATTCAGTTCAGAGGTGATCATTTTATGAATGATTATATTGCAATAGACATCGGCGCTTCCAGCGGACGGCTGATTCTGGGGCAGAAGAATGAGCAGAATAAGCTGGAATTGAAAGAAATTCATCGCTTTGTCAATGGATTTACAAAGGAAAACGGACATGATCGCTGGGCGATTGACCAGTTGATCCATGAGATATTTGTCGGCCTCGAAAAAGCGAAGAAACAAGGGGTCGTGAAGGCGAAAGTCGGGATTGACACGTGGGCCGTCGATTATGTTCTGGTCGGCATGGACGGACACAAGATCCAGAACCCGATCAGTTATCGGGATCAGCGAACCCGCCACGCCATTGAAGAACTGACGCTGGATCTGCCCAAAGAATATATTTATAAAAAAACCGGCATTCAGTTTCTCGAACTCAACACGCTGTATCAATTGTATAAAGAAAACAAGGAAGATCTGAAGAAAACGGACAGGATCCTGATGATTCCGGATTATATCGGTTACGTCCTGACCGGCAATGCCGTGGCAGAGGTGACCAATGCCTCGACCACACAGATGCTCAATCTGCGTGAGGGACTGTTCGACAAAGATTTGCTGGCTAAAGTCAATGTTTATCCGGAACAATTTCCGAAACTGGTTGAATCGGGAAGCATTCTCGGGCCGATTCGTCACAAATGGCATCTTCAATACGACCTTCCCGACTGTGAAGTGATCACGGTTGCCACGCATGATACGGCATCGGCCGTTGTCGGCACGCCGGGGCAGGGGGATGACTGGGCGTTTCTCAGTTCGGGCACCTGGTCGCTGCTTGGAAAAGAATTGAATGTTCCTGAAAACGGTCCGGAAGCGTTCAGGGAAAATTATACCAATGAATGGGGCGCTTACGGCACGTACCGCTTTCTGAAAAATATAATGGGGCTTTGGATCGTTCAGAGCATCCGCCGCGAACAGAACAACCAGTATTCGTTTGCCGAAATGGCAGCCCAGGCGGAACAGGTCGAGCCCTTCCAGCAGTTTATCAATATTAACGACGAGCGTTTCACCAACCCGGACAGTATGATCGAAGAAATTCGGGCCTATTGCCGGGAAACGGGTCAGAAGGTTCCGCAGACAACGGGTGAACTGGTTTCGGCTGCCTACGGCAATCTCGCACTGTTTTATGCAAACGAATTGGAAAAACTGGCTATAATTGTGCGGCATCCGATTCATGTGCTTCATATTGTCGGCGGCGGAAGCAATATCGATTTTCTCAATCGGATGACGAGCACACTGGCGGGGATGACGGTCAAAGCCGGCCCTTCAGAGGCGACGGCGATCGGCAATCTGCTTGTGCAGATGATCAGCTCCGGCGAAATCGGGGATCTTGCTGAAGCAAGAGAACTGGTCGCCCGTTCGTTTGCGATCAAGACTTATAAACCGCAGAAAGGCCGATACGTCAACGTATTGGAAAATTATAAAACGTTTATTCAGGGAAGGTGATGTTCATGACCAGAATCGGTCAGATCATGTATCTGTATAAGGAGTTCTATGACGAATACCAGAAACGCCATGCCAATCTGTGGCCGGAAATGAAAAAAGAACTGAAGGATCACGGTGCGACGAATTATTCGATTTTCCTGAACAAAGAAAACGGTGAGTTGTTTGCTTATCTTGAAGTACCCGATGCGGCCCGGTACAACGAAATTGCCGATACTGAGATCTGCAAAAAATGGTGGGCGTATATGAAACCGCTGATGAAAACAAATCCGGATAACAGTCCGGTGGCTCTGGATCTGGACGAAGTTTTTCACCTTGACTGATCATCTGAATGCAACAAAAAGAAGGGGAGTATCTTTATGAACGAGACAGTCACTCAGGCCTATAAACTGGCTAAGGAACGTTATACAGCAATCGGTGTTGATACAGAAAAAGCGATCGAAGCGTTGAAAAAAGTGAAATTGTCCCTTCACTGCTGGCAGGGCGACGACGTTCTCGGCTATCTGTTTCCGGATCAGACTCTGACCGGCGGCATTTCCGTCAGCGGCAATTATCCGGGCCGTGCACGTTCAGTCGACGAGCTGCAGAAAGATCTGAGCAAGGCGCTGGCCGTTATTCCGGGCAAGCATAAGGTTCAGCTGCACAGCATCTATGCCGACACGGATGAAAAGGTGGATCTGAATGAACTGGAACCGCGCCACTTCCAATCCTGGGTCGACTGGGCCAAGGAACAGGGCGTCGGGCTCGATATGAACGGCACCTTCTTCTCGCATCCGAAATCGGCGAGCGGCTTTACACTGGCGAGCGCCGATAAGGAGATCCGCGATTTCTGGATCGAAGTCGGCAAAAGCAGCCGCAAAATCGCCGGATACTTCGGCAAAGAATTAGGCCAGCAGTCGGTCAACAACTTCTGGATTCCGGACGGCTATAAGGACAATCCGATTGATAAGCTGTCGCCGCGTCTGCGCCTGATTGATTCGCTTGACGAAATCATGAAAGAGAAAATTCCGGAAGCCTACACGATCGAGGCGGTTGAAGGCAAGCTGTTCGGTACAGGTGTGGAGTCCTATACGGTCGGATCGCATGAATTTTATGAGGCCTATGCGCTGACACGCGGCAAACTGTGGACCATCGATGCCGGGCATTTCCATCCGACCGAAGACATCTCCGACAAATTTTCGGCCTTCCTGCCGTTCGGCAAAGGGCTGATGCTGCACGTTTCCCGTCCGGTACGCTGGGACAGCGACCATGTGGTCATTCTTGACGATGCGCTGATTCGGATTACCCGTTCCCTTGTCCGCGACAATGAACTGGATAAAACGAATATCGGACTGGACTTCTTTGATGCCACGATCAACCGCCTGGCTGCCTGGATCGTCGGAGCGCGCGACACACTGAAAGCCCTGCTGATGGCTTTCCTGTCGCCTATTGACGATCTGAAAAAAGCGGAACTGGAGGGCGATTATACCAAACGGCTGGCTCTGACTGAAGAACTGAAATCATATCCGTTCGGTGCCGTCTGGGATTATTACTGCCAAGAGAGCGATGTTCCTGTCGGCGCCGAATGGCTTGAGGAAATTCGCCGCTATGAAAAAGATGTTCTGATTAACAGATAACCGTACCGGGAGGAATGAAAGCAATGACCAAATTTATGGAATCACCCTATGTTAAAGAATTCGCTAAGATTACCTTCCGCCTCTACGAACACGGGTGGGACGAGCGCAACGGCGGCAATGTCAGCTACCGTCTGACGGGAGAAGAAGTAGCGCCGTACGAAGATACGAAAACCGCTCTGCGTCATATTCCGATTGATTTTGACGGAAAAGATCTGGCAGGTATGTACTTCCTTGTCACAGGCACCGGACGGTATTTAAAAAATATTATTGATTTCCCGGAACGGGACACCGGACTCGTCCGCATCGCCGAGGACGGAAAGAGTGTCGACCTGCTTTGGGGGCTGAATGACGGCGGACAACCGACAAGCGAATTCCCGACCCATCTGATGGGACACAAGGTGCGGCTGAAACACGATAAAAATCAACGTGTGATCATGCACTGTCATCCGACCCACCTGATCGCGATCACATTTACACAAAAGCTGGATGAACGTGCGATCTCAAGAATTCTGTGGAAGATGCAGTCGGAATCGCTGGTTGTTTTTCCGGAAGGCGTCGGGATCATTCCATGGATGGTGCCCGGAACGACGACGATCGGCGAAGCAACCGCCGCTAAGATGGAAAGCTTCCGCTCGGTCATCTGGCCGCAGCACGGTGTGTTTGCTTCGGGAAACTCGATCGATGAGGCGTTCGGATTGATTGAGACGCTTGAAAAGGCCGCTCAGATCTGGTCCGTCATTCAGCAGCAGGGCGGCGAAATCAAACAGGCCATTACCGATCAGGAGCTAAGCGATTTAGCCCGGGCGTTTCATGTCATTCCGCGTGAAGGTTATCTGGATGTCTGAGCGCTTTATAAATAATTAAGCCTGAAAAAGTGCAGCCTCGTTTCGCGATGAACGAGGCTGCACTTTTATTTTTTCAAAATTAATCTTTATTTTATATTGTTTTTGATTATTTATTGAGAAATATCCCTATTTATTATAAAATAAATGAATTAAACAAAGAAAAACAGAAAAGCAAAAGGCGGACACGAGTCGGCAAAAATAGTTAAGGAGGATTTTTATGCTTGCTTTTGAACGGCAGGAGGGAATTAAAAATGAACTCTTGAAAAAGAAAAAAGTGTTCGTTTCCGAACTCGCTGTGTCTTTTAGCGTCACAGAAGAGACGATTCGCCGTGATTTGGAAAAAATGGAACAGAAGGGCCTATGTACGCGTATCTACGGCGGTGCATTTCTGAATTCCCATACAAACGAAGAAATTCCATATAAAGAGCGCCACACGATAAACCAGAAGGAGAAGCAGTACATCGCGCAAAGAGTCTCCCATTTGATTAAAGACGGCGATTCCCTGGTTGTCGATTCATCCTCGACAGGACTGGCAGTCATTCATGAATTGTATAAGCAGAAAAAAAATCTGACTATCTTAACGAGTTCAATCGAAGCGCTTCGCCTTGGATCGACTCATGATCAGCAAATGATTTCGACGGGCGGCAGTCTGCGCCCCTTTTCCTTTTCACTGGTCGGCTCGGAAGCCATGGATACAGTTAAGAGGTACAACGTCGACGCGGCGATCCTCGGCTGCAAGGGAGTAGCGCTTGAAAGGGGAATTACGGAATCGAACAGTTTTGATGCGGACGTGAAAAAGGTCATGATCGCCCAGGCCAATAAAATTATCATTGTGGCCGATCATGACAAATTTGATCAGGTTGCTTTATTGAATCTGCTTTCGCTTGAGAAAGTCGATTATCTTGTCACGGATAGAAAGCCTTCCGATGAATGGCTTGATTTTACGCGAGAACACCAGATCGAGTTAATCTATTGACAGCTGCGAAAATCCTGATTCGGCTGTCAGATGATACTTTAGGCGTTCCGTCTGCTTTTTTGTCGGGAGGTTCCGCACAAGGGATACTGTCGTAATGACTACATAGTGAGCCGACGGGAATAGGCTGTTCGAACAGCCTATTCCCGTCGGCCTTTAAACGGCATAGTCGTTAAATACTGGCAGAACACTGATATCAATCGTGTACCGGAGCTGTCTGGAGATTTTTGAGAGATCTAACGACGGTCCGATTAAACAAATGAGTCAACGATGTTGCCGTTCATATCGAAAAATTGCGAATAAATATTATCGATCGCCCCTTTCTGCTTTAACTGCCGCGCCCGATAATACTCGGTTTCCAGAATATCATCACGTATCAATGAATATTCTATTTTACAAAAATCAATCATCATCATCGATTTTCCGCTGAACTTGTAAACTGCTTCATAGCAGATGGTATTGACGTGATCGTTGCTGCCCATTTTGTTGGACGGATCGCCAAGCGGCAGCACACATTATGTTTTTACGTTTCGTCGATACTTCAAGTGATTTTGCCGCTTCTGCAAGTATACTTCCCCATAAAACCAACAGTGTCATTGTCTTCAATAATCTGATCCAGGAGATGTGCCTTGCCAATCGCGGCAAACTTGACCTCCATGGGTTGTCCTCCCGGCCGACGAATATGGCAATCGTCTGCCTGAGTCTGTATTGATCCTGTTCCTTTAATATACCAATGCTTACTGACAATTTTCAGCACTTCTGTATAAATACATGGCAGGCAGAAAATTATGTTCCGGAACATGCTGGTTTAATGAAGTTTATCGCCTCCAAACCAGGCACGGATGGCTTAGGCAAAATCAGTACTGTGACTTTTTAAAAGATCCGGCTCTGTCATCCGGCAACTGTGCGAAATGAAAGATTGAAATCCTTAAAGTATACCTACTCTTTAGGATTACATATCTAGATGTCTATGATGATACTTTCCCAAATGTCTGTCCTAAATTTATGGACAAGTTGAGAAAAGGAAAATAATTTGATGAACCGTGATTAATTGAAACTTTCAGTGGGGAATGAACAAAAGTTACTGAAAAGGGTTTGAATAGGGTTCATGCGCTCAATTTGGTCAATATAAAGTGAACAAAGGTTCATCTGCGATAAAATTACGTGGTTAAAAAACATTAAAAAACTATTGAAAACGTTTGATTGATGCTCTACAATAAATGTGAAGTAACAAAGGTGATTATCAATTAACATATGTTAATTATCTGAAATTACTCAAATTGCATTTTTGGTAATTAGATTTGTGTCTTTGCCATCTAAATTATCAGAAAGTGCACAATACACAGGAGGTCTGACGGATGACTCTTTATAAGCAATTGCTGGAAAGGGAACGGGCAAGTGAACTAATTAAGGTGGGTGTTATCGGTGCCGGTCAAATGGGTTTTGGAATGATAGCACAAATCTCTCAAATTCCTGGGATGTCCGTGACCGGGATAAGTGATATTAACATTAAAAATGCCCAAACAGCAGCGGATTATTACAATGAACATGCAACAAACAAGGAAAACATTGTCGTTAGTGATGATTTAAGAAAAGTGATCGATTCCGATAATGTTGAAGTGGTCGTAGATGCTACGGGTGTGCCTGAGGTAGGGGCCAATATTGCTCTAGAGGCCTTGAAAAGCAAGAAACATCTTGTTTTGCTAAATGTCGAAGTTGACATAACGATAGGCTCATTAATGCACCGATTATTTGAAAATGCCGGCCTCGTGTACACGGGATCTGCAGGAGATGAACCTGCCGTAACATCGGATCTTTTTGAATTTGCAAAGTCAATGGGAATGGATGTATTAGTCGCCGGTAAAGGTAAAAACAATCCATTCTTGCCAACTGCTAATCCTGATACCTGCGCGGCGGAAGCGCGATCAAAACACATGAATTCTCATATGTTAGCAGCATTTCAGGATGGCACGAAAACGATGGCTGAAATGAATTTATTAAGCAATGCGACAGGATTAAAACCGGATATTGTTGGCATGCATGGTATTGAAGGCAATTTGGAGACAACATTGGAACAACTTGACTTAAAAGAAAATGGCGGTGTTTTAAACAAGTTTGGCGTTGTTGATTATGTTCGCGGCCTGGCACCCGGCTGTTTTGTGATTGTTAAAAGCGATCAGGCCCCTGTCGACGCTGAATTGAAATATTTAAAAGTTGGTAAAGGACCACATTATATCTTATATCGGCCGTTCCATTTAGCCAGTCTTGAAACGCCGAATACATGTGCCAAGGTGATTTTACAACATGATTATTCCATTCAGCCGATAGGTGCTCCTGTCTCTGATACAGTTGCGGTTGCCAAAAGAGAAATCACAGCTGGAGAAGAACTTGACGGAATCGGTGGATATTCTGTTCGAGGCGTCGTTGAGACACACGTCACTCAGCTTCAGGAGGGGCATATTCCAGTTGGATTGATTAGCGGTCACGTCGTTGCTAAAAAGAACATCAAATTAGGGACATTTCTGACTCTTGATGATATCGAATTAGACGCAGAAACTTCCGTTTATAAATTAAGGACCTTGCAGGATCGATTGTTTCCAGCTGAATAAAAATGGATGAAGACGTCACAATGATAGATATTATTTAGCAAGATGTGTCGTCAAACCTTTACGGACAAAAATTTATTTTTGCCATGTTGCAAAATTTATTTTGTGTTTTGCAACATTTTCTTTATTGATTTTGTATATATTCGTCAAATTGGAATAAGGAGAGTGCGCTTAAAAATATGAAATTAGCTATCGTGCTTTGTTCCCTGCTACTTGTACAATACTTGCTTACGCTCATACAGGTCCATTGTTATAAAAAAACAATGAATAAAATTGTAAGTGCTTACAGAAAAGAGGACGGCTATTTCTTATTCTCAGATATGTACAGAAAAAAACTTGGCTTTGGCGCGATTGTCATGTTGATTGTTAAAGATGATTATATTATCAAAGAATGTTATGTTTTGCACGGACTGTCTGTACTGCCGAAGTTCAAAAGAATTAAGACGTATACAGGTGTACATCTGGAGGAGCTATTAGATCGGATTAACGACGGGCCGGCACAAAAGAAGGCTTCACTTTTCACGACACTGACGCGAAAACGATCAGCAGTCAGGTTTGCCTTAAATAAGGCGGCAGAGAGAGCTCTATTAGCAATATCAAAATCAAACAAAACAGCTGATTCTGAGCTAGTTGAATTGAAAGGGGTCTAAGTTTATGAAATGGATTCAATGGTTAGGAGAACATTTTATTGGCTTATTTAATGCAGGTGGAAAAGAATTCATGAGTATGTTTACGGGAATTGTTCCGACTCTGATTGTATTGTTAACGTTTACCTATTCCATTATCAAATTTGTTGGTGAAGAAAGAATAAACAGAGCCATTCATTTTGCATCGAAATATTTAATTCTTCGATATACAATCATGCCCATTCTTTCACTGTTGATGTTGACCAATCCAATGGCCTACACATTTGGAAAATTTTTACCCGAAAGACAAAAACCAGCCTTTTACGATTCATTAGCATCTTTTATGCATCCGGTAACATCTTTTTTTCCTTACGCGAATGCAGGAGAATTGTTCGTCTACTTAGGAATTGCAAACGGTGTCACAAAGGCAGGATACTCAGTGTCTGACCTAGCTGTCCGCTATTTTTTAGTGGGTATCGTCGTTATATTTTTAAGAGGCTTTATTACTGAACAAATCACAAAATATTTGGCCAAAAGAATGGCGACGAATTAATCAACTTATAATACGAGGAGGTTTATACAATGAGTGATTATAAAGCTATTTTTATCGAAAAAGGTTCCGGCGGCTGGGGAAAGGGTTTACAAATAGAGCCCAAAGGAAAAAAAGTAAAAGTTGTTTCAATCACGGGCGGTGGCATTCATCCGGTTGCGGAGAAAATCGCGGAATTATCCGGTACAGAAGTGGTAGACGGCTTTAAAAATTCGGTACCTGAAAGTGAAATCATGTGTGTCATTATAGATTGCGGTGGTACTGCCAGAATAGGTGTTTATCCGATGAAACGCATACCGACAGTCGATGTATTACCCTCTTCACCATCGGGCCCTCTATCTAAATATATAACTGAAGATATATTTGTTTCAGGAGTTACGCCTAAGCAAATAAAATTAGCAGTTTCATCGACTGGTGCAGAAAGATCCGATGAAGAAAAAGGCTTAGATGAAAATAAAGTCGAAAGACCTTTTAAAATTAAGAATGAAAACAGAAATGAGAGCAAACAGCAGAAAAAAGACAGTTTCTTAATGAGATTCTCTAGGGGAATTGGCAAAATTATCGGCATTTTTTATCAAGCTGGGCGTGATTCTGTAGATATGTTGATAAAAAATATTATTCCCTTCATGGCTTTTGTTTGTATGTTAATTGGTATTATTAATTACACTGGCATAGGTACCCTCATTGCAAAAGTTCTGACGCCATTAGCGGGATCTTTTTGGGGATTGCTTGTGATTGTTTTTGTTTGTACGCTACCGATTCTTTCACCCGTTCTCGGTCCGGGAGCTGTCATTGCCCAGGTTATTGGCGTGCTTGTCGGCACTGAAATAGCAGCTGGCAATATCGCTGTGACATTTGCACTGCCGGCTCTTTTTGCAATTGATGGGCAGGTAGGCTGCGATTTTGTCCCTGTGGGTCTTTCATTGGGAGAAGCTGAGCCTGATACGATCAGATATGGCGTACCAGCTGTTTTATATAGCCGATTATTGACCGGCTTATTAGCTGTTGTCATTGCCTATTTTGCCAGCTTTGGCATGTATTGAATCTTGTAAGGCTGCATCAAAAGATACAAAATCAGGAGGCTAGATTTATGTATAAGAGCAGGGTAATGGAAATAGGGCATGATGCCCTTTCGTTTGATGAGGAAAATATTATTATTCTATTTGGTCCAAAGGCGCCCAAAGAATTAAAAGATGTTGCCATTATTCATCATGAATTGGAAAATTCGGATGAATATCCAATCAAAAAAGGCGGTAAGCTCGTGATTGATAATCAGGTCTATGAAATAACGGCGCTTGGTTCTGTAGCAAATAAAAATCTGCAAGAACTTGGTCACGTATCAGTGTATTTTACTGATTCAAATGAAGGGGTGTTACCTGGATCTATTTATGTAAAGCCCAACATTTTTCCGAAAATTAAGACTGATAGTCTGATTATGTTTGAATAGTACCTGCTGAGCAAGCCATAGAATGAAAGCATGTCTATTGATGAAGCTTTAATTGAGCAATTCTATAAATTAAAATGTTTGCTTTCTGATTTTTACGAAAGGAATTAAAAAAATATCATCATTGCGCTCTGTTCGTTCTTTCCCTGATAAAACGAGATTAGTAAGGACTCCGTCTCTTTTGATGGCCATGTGCATAAGCAGAGTACCTGTAGAATGAAAATGGTGGTTTGATGTTTGAGTGAAGAGGGTCAGGAGGTGCTCCATTTTTCCCATTCTCAATAAAAATCTTCAATAAAAAGAGGGACAAGCCCCGTGATTTCGGCTAAAATAAAGCTGGACGCCCTTTAAATTCGAAACAATTACCTAAATCCCGTGTTTTTAAAGTGAAAATCTGTTTTTTAGAAAAATTGTTCATTGAAAACATGAGCTGGCGGTGGAGAAGGCCTCTTGATAGGACTGTCAGGAGAAAGAAGGGCGAATGTGTCAGTAAATATGAACATGTATTCCCGTGTTTTTGTACCAGGATTCCTAAAAATTGATATAAAAGAATTTTTAATCTTATGGCGATGGGCATAATTATTAATGTCAGGACTATCAATCGTAAAAATTCTTTATTGACAGGGCTTTACTTTATCTTGGCATAAGGTCTCGAGAATACAGAGTTAAAGGGAAGAGCGCAATTTGTTATCTCCAAAATATGCAAAACTCTTAATAAAGGTCTCTCAAATGTATTATAAGGAAAATCTGACCCAAAAAGATATTGCTCAAAAAATCGGTGTCAGTCGGCCGATGGTATCGAGATATTTGACCAGGGCAGTTGAAGAAGGGCTTGTTGAAATTATAATACATGATGAGCTTGTTCACCCCTATAAAAATTTAGAAAGAGCAGTTGTTAATTTGTATAAAATACATGATGTAGTATGTGTATCCAATGTTAATAACGACTCCTCATTAAAGGCTTTCGGAGTGTCCGCGGCAAATTATATATTGAAGATTATTAAAGATGGGCAACGTATAGGGGTATCTTCAGGTACAACCTTGAATGCAGTGAGTCAGGCAATCTCTTCAAAAAAAAAGTTCCCTAATACAACCTTTATACCATTGGTTGGCGGGATGGGGAATGAGAAATTGGATTTTCATGCAAATCACATTGTCGTACAATTCGCAATATCGCTTGATTCGCAGTACATGTTGTTGCATGCTCCGGTCATGGTGGATTCAAAAGAAGCAAAAGCCATTTTTATGGCTCAGCATTCAATAAATAAAGTTATGGAAATGGCATATGATTGCGACGTAGCCATTGTCGGTATCGGCGGATCGCCTAAACATTCTACTATGGTCAAGTCCTATATGGGAGAAAACTATGAAAAATTAACCGACAATTCTGATGATGTGGGCGATATCTGTTATAACTTTATTGATTCTAGGGGACTTGCTTCAAAAAATCCTTGGAATGAACGAGTGATTTCACTAAGTGTGGAGGGTTTAAAAAGGATTCCATTGGTTATCGGCGTTGCTTTTGGTGAACAAAAGGTCGAGGCAATTAAGGCAATCCTTCACTCTCACTTAATTAATGTTCTAATTTCCGATGAAAAAACCTGCCGATTATTACTTTCAAAGACTTAATGATCGATAATCCATTATCTAAATACGCTGTACAAATAGAGGAGAGATCTGTATGCTGGATCAGTTGAAAGTCAGGATTTATGCAGATGGTGCGGTACTCAGCGATATGATGGCGGCCTATCGGACTGGTTTTGTTTCTGGATTTACAACCAATCCGAGCCTGATGAAAAAAGCCGGTGTAACCGATTACGTCGCCTTTGCTAAAAAAGTAGTTGAACGAATTCCAAATTTGCCGCTGTCTTTTGAAGTGTTTGCCGATGACTTTGAAACAATGGAAAAAGAGGCGGACAAAATCCACGCACTGGGGAAAAATGTATTTATTAAAATTCCGATAACAAATACAAAGGGCGAATCGACGATTCCCTTAATTCGGAGGCTTGAGAAGAAGGGCTATTCTCTGAATGTGACCGCCATTTTTACGACTAAACAGGTAGAGGAGACCGTGAAAGCACTCAGCCCGGCGTTTGAAAACATCGTTTCTGTTTTTGCCGGGCGGATTGCTGACAGTGGTATAGATCCGATTCCCTATATGAAGAAAGCGGTAGAGATCTGCCACGCGAAAAGGGGAGCGCAATTGCTGTGGGCTAGCACCCGCGAGGTATTCAACGTCTATGAAGCGGATTGGCTTGGTGTCGATATTATTACCTGCCCACCGGGAGTCATTGAAAAGTTAAAAAAGGTTGGCAAAACACTGGAGCAAGGCTCGCTGGATACTGTAATCGGTTTCAATCGTGATATTCAGAAGCTGGGCTTTTCAATTCTGACAGATGATGAGAAGGCCCAGTTCCATAAGAAATGATCGAATTTGAGACGAATGCGCAGAAATCGGTGCTTGAGTATCCAGAAAAGGAGCGGAAAGACATGACAACAAGAATCGAACAATTAGCGATCAATACCATTCGAACTCTGTCGATTGATGCCATTGAGAAGGCCAATTCCGGGCATCCCGGGTTGCCGATGGGAGCGGCGCCGATGGCCTATACACTGTGGGCGAAACAGATGGTGCATAATCCTGCCGACCCGCAGTGGTTCAATCGTGATCGTTTCGTCCTGTCTGCCGGGCACGGTTCGATGTTACTATACAGTTTACTGCATCTCTTTGGCTACGGGCTGACAATTGAGGATCTGAAACAATTCCGTCAGTGGAATAGCCGTACGCCGGGCCATCCGGAATATGGGCATACAGTAGGAGTCGAAGCAACGACCGGTCCGCTGGGTCAGGGGATAGCAATGGCGGTCGGCATGGCAATGGCAGAAGCCCACTTGGCAGCAATCTATAACCGGGATGGTTTTGAGATCGTACATCATCAAACCTATGCCCTTTGCGGCGATGGCGATTTAATGGAAGGGGTATCGTCTGAGGCGGCTTCTCTTGCTGGACGGCTGAAGCTGGGGCGGTTGATTGTTCTCTATGACTCGAATCAGGTTTCGCTGGACGGTCCCCTGAATCAGGCGTTCACGGAAAAGGTAGGCCAGCGTTTTGAGGCCTATGGTTGGCAGACGTTACAGGTGAAAGATGGCAATGATGTCAATGCAGTGCAGACAGCGTTGGATGAAGCTGTGCAGGAAACAGAACGTCCGACACTGATTGAAGTGCGGACGACTATTGGCTACGGTGCGCCGCATGTCGCCGGAACGAACAAAGTACATGGTAGTCCGCTGGGGGCCGAAGAGGCACGGGCGACGAAAGAAGCCTATGGCTGGCATCATGAGTCATTCTTTGTACCGGGGGAGGTACGAGCACATTTTCAGACACTAGCGGCTCGTGGGGAAGCTGCGGAAATCGAGTGGCAGGCGCTGGTCGATCATTATGGACAGGTCTATCCAAAACAGGCTGCCGAATTTCAAGCAGTGATTCACGGAGAATTACCGGCAGACTATGCGGAAGAGCTGCCGGCCTATGAAGCAGGCACGAAAAAGGCGACCCGTCAGACGAGTGGCGAAGTGATTAATGCGCTGGCACGAGTGGTGCCACAGCTTTTCGGAGGTGCAGCCGACCTAGCTTCATCGACAAAGACCATGATTATGGGCGATAATGATTTTCTGCCAGGTAGTTACGAGGGGCGTAATATCTGGTTCGGCGTGCGTGAGTTTGCAATGATGGCTGCTGTGAACGGCATGGCACTGCATGGCGGTATAATTCCTTTTGGGGCGACTTTTTTCACCTTTTCCGATTATGCAAAACCGGCGATTCGGCTAGCGGCGCTGATGAGCATTCCTTCGATCTTCATCTTTACTCACGATTCGATTGCGGTCGGCGAAGACGGACCGACGCATGAACCGATTGAACAACTGGCCGGGCTGCGGGCAATTCCGAATCTGAATGTGATTCGACCAGCCGACGGAAATGAGGTTCGTGAGGCATGGAAAATTGCGATGGAAAGCCGGAGTACGCCGACTCTGCTGGTGCTCACTCGTCAGGGAGTGGAGACAGTGGCTGGTGAAGTGGAAGACGCGGCAACCGGTGTTGCTAGAGGCGGCTATGTGGTTAGCGAGGCCGAAGGCGATTGGCCGGAAGGGCTGTTGCTGGCAACTGGTTCCGAAGTGGCTTTGGCCGTTCAGGCTCAGCAACTGCTGCAGGCTGAGCACCATCCGGTACGTGTCGTCAGTCTGCCTTCGTGGGAATTGTTTCGACGTCAATCGCAAAGCTATCGTGATCAGGTACTGCCACCAGCGGTTACTGCACGGGTCGGCATTGAAATGGGCGCTTCGCTTGGCTGGCATGAATTTGTCGGCAGCAGGGGGGCTCTGCTGGCGATCGATCACTTTGGAGTTTCTGCACCGGGCGAGTTTGTACTTAAGGAATACGGCTTTACTGCCGAGCATGTGGCGGCACTTATGAAACAAGTTCTTAGGAACAATCAGACCGTTTGAGTGACTGAGCGAAAGCAGCTTCATCTTTTTTAAGAGCCCAACAAAATGAAGGGCTCTTATTATTTTTAACGATGATTTCACGCCGCTGCCAGCTCTATTAATTTTTAAGTTTCTTTCGGGGTAGCCCTTTGAAACATTAATTTCCAAAAAAATGCAATGCTACTAACGAAATTGTCTTTTAAAAAATCATATTGAAATCAGCAATGTCGCTGTCAAGAAATTGTTCTTCATAACGCACAATAATAAAAATATCTTTTCAAGCTTTAGTAGATGGTTTCTATTAGAGCAATCAGATATTCGATTGCTTTATATATTTAATGGGATTGTCATGATCACCTAAATTTTTCTAATATGATAAAATGAGTTGGTGAAGAACCTTAATTGATTTATAATAAACTTAAATACGATATTAGGAGTTGAAACCTTTTAACGGTGTCTGTGATTCTGAAGAAAACAGTAGCTCAGAGCGAACGTTAATTGGAAGCCTATGCCTGAACAGAAGCCTTATGGAACGGTTATTCTCCGTGCCAAACAGATTTTGGATTTTTTAGAGCAGCAGAGTCGTCCCATGAATCTGCAGGAAATCTATACATCTTTGCAAACCAGCAAATCCACCGTTTTGAAAATATTAAATACGCTTTGTTTGGTCGGTTACGTCAAACGGGATGAAGGGACAAAAAGATACACGCTGGGGATCAAAATGATCAGCTACGGAGAAGCCGCCCGTAAATCATTCAGTATCGTCGAATTTGCCGAACCCTACCTTGTGGCTTTGAATGAGGAATTGGGGGAAACGATTCATTTAGGCGTATTTGATCACGATCAGATTGTTTATGTTAAAAAGATAAACAGCAAGGGAAAAATCATTTTGCGTTCTCAGGTCGGCCATTCCATTGATCTTTACTGCTCGGCAATGGGAAAAGCCTATCTTGCGGAACAGGATAAGCAAACGGTTCTAGATTATTTTCACCGTGTTAAGCTGATAAAAAGGTCGAGAAATACTATAACCGATCCGGATCGGCTGCTTGAGAATCTGGAAGAAATCAGACAATGCGGCTATGCGACGGATAACGAAGAAAATGAAGACGAGATTTACTGTATCGGTACGGTCATTAAACATCAGGGCAAGATAGAGGGCCTGATGAGTGTCAGTACGCCTGTCTTTCGAATCAACGAGGAAAAGAAAAAGAAGATTATCGCTTTATTAAAAAAAGCACGACTGGAAATTGAAAGCAAGATGAATGCGTAGAAATTTTGGCTGGTAACGGATCCGCCGTTTTCGGCTTTCGTGAACCATAAGAAATATCTGATCTCTAAAAGCAGCTTTCTGCCCGTTCGGGGGTAGAAAGCTGCTTTGTTTTCCCATTGAGAGGATTCCGATTTTAAACGAACATTCCGGTGAGAAATAAAATGAAAAGGTTTACGAAGTATAGTGCATGCACTATAATAAAGATGAAAATCTATTATATATAAATGCAATTTATTAAATAGAAACGGCAGGAGGTTTTCATAATGCAGAAGATCGCTGTTTTAACGGCACTGGAAAAGAACGGAATTGTTGCGGTTTTACGTGCCGAATCGGCTGAAAAAGCATTGAAAATTGCGGATGCGCTTGTTGCCGGGGGCGTCAAAAGTATTGAACTGACGTTCACAGTGCCGGGTGCCGTTCAGGCGATTGAAAATTTAGCGAAAGAATATGCGGACGACGGGGGAGTCGTGATCGGTGCCGGTACCGTCCTTGATGCTCATGCGGCGCATGATGCAATCACAGCCGGTGCAAAATTTGTTGTCGCTCCGACGTTTGATCGGGAAACGGCCGAACTTTGCAATTTATATCAGATCCCTTATATTCCGGGATGCATGACAGTCAATGAAATGAAAACGGCGATGAAAGCCGGATCGGACTTAGTTAAGTTTTTTCCAAGCGATGTGCTGGGTCCGGCCTTTATTAAGGATGTCAAGGCGCCTCTTCCGCAATTGGAGATCATGCCATCCGGCGGAGTCAATCTCGATAATCTGGCCGACTGGTATCAGGCGGGCTGTAAAGTCATTGGTGTCGGCGGAAGCCTGCTGAAACCGGCGAAAACGAATCAATTTGATAAAGTAACGAAAACGGCCAAGGCATTCGCGCAACGGTACAGACAGTTGAGTGGTCGGCATGCCTAAGATTCTGGCGCTTGGCGAAATCTTGCTCCGGCTTTCGACGGATGTCGGTGAGCTGTTAAACAGCAGCCGACAGCTGAATGCCAATTATGGGGGTTCGGAGGCCAATGTAGCCTCCATCCTGTCCAATTTCGGCCATTCGGTTGTTTTCGCCAGTAAATTGCCGGATTCCCCGCTGGGTATGGCCGCTTTAAGAGTTTTACACGCCAATCAGGTAGATACGTCGGCAGTATTGTTCGGCGGCGAACGGATCGGCATTTATTTCTTGGAGCAGGGAAATAGTCTGCGTTTTTCCAGGGTAATTTATGACCGCAAGGCTTCTTCTATCTGCGAGATGAACATGAGTGAGTGGGATCTGGACAAACTTTTTGCCGATGTCTCGCTGTTCCACATATCGGGAATCACTTTTGCCTTATCTGAAGCGTGGCATCTTAATGGGCAGAAATTAGTGCAGGCTGCCTATGAGCGTGGCATTCCGGTCAGTTTCGATATCAATTTCCGGCAGGCGATGTGGTCGCTGGAAACAGCCAGAAAGTCGATTTGCCCGATTTTGCCGATGATTACGTATTGCTGTGCCAATTATCTGGACGCGCATAATTTCTTTGGGATAGATTCGGCCCAGGCGCGTCCGGAACAGATGGAGGCTTGTTATCGCCGGATTGCCGATAAATATCCGAATATCCGGGCGCTTTATGCGACTAATCGTCATGTTTTCTCCACATCGAATAATGAATTGCAGGGAATTCTTTGGAAAGACGGTCATTTTGTCCAATCGAAAAATTATCGGCTGTTTCCGATAGTGGATCGGATCGGCGGCGGAGATGCTTTTGTAGCCGGGATTCTGCACGGAATATTGACAGAGAGGCCGGCGGAAGTTATTCTTCCGTTTGCGATGGCTGCTTCACTGCTTAAACATACGATCAGTGGGGACTGGATTTCGCTTTCCGCCCGGGATATCCAGACATGGCTGGATTCACCGAATAGTGAGGTGAAGCGATAAACGCTTTACACGTGAAAAAGTTCCTTCCTTATTAATAGTCTATTGCTGCATGACCAAGATTCCGGATAGAAGCTGACTATCCGGAGTTTTTATTTCAGAGAGTCAATACAGTCGATATGTGTTTAAACTGTTTTTGGCAAGTAGAAAATGCATGTTTCGGCAATTCAATTAATTTTATAATTCTCATTTGTTAAATATCATAAATGGCTTGACATGGAGCCTCTGCGGATACAGTTCTACTGCAAAAGCTGCAGGCACATTGGTTTTGCACGGCCTATCAGCCTACTGCATCCGCCTCTCCATGTAAAGCCGTGCATTGAACTTATTATAATCTGCTAATTGCCAAATGCTACATTCCTTAATTGCCATTAACATTTAAACGTATTGATCTTAATATGGAACTTTTCAATGTCCTCTCATAACGTCAGCGATGGCGATATGCTTCAGCTATCCATGTACACCCTATTTTTGAAATCATGTTATTTAGAAATAAAAAGCATCTTCCGACCATTATTGTTTTGCCGGAAGGTGCTTTTGTTCTATATGCATGCCAGAATCAGTCGGTATACGCCGTACAGTGGAGTAATTGTTCTGCGTTTTGTACTCTTTCCCGGGTCGGCGGTTCGATGCCTTCCAGCCGATAGCGGATGCCCATCTGATGATATTTTGCTACCCCCATGGTGTGATAGGGAAGAACTTCGACCCTCCGGACGTTGCCAAGTGTCCGGATGAAACGGTCCAGGCAGATGAGATCTTCATCAAAATCCGTTCGTCCGGGAACAAGGACGTGGCGGATCCAGACCGGTTTATTAATATCCGAGAGATAGCGGCACATGTCGAGAATGTTATCATTCGGGAAACCGGTCAGCTGGCGATGCTTCTCCGGATCGATCTCCTTGATGTCCACCAGCAAGAGATCGGTGACGGCCATCAACTGCCTGAATTTGCCGAAAAAAGGCTCTGTACGTGTGAAAGGCTGCCCCGCAGTATCCAGGCAGGTATGGATACCAAGGGCCTTAGCCTTTCTGAACAGATCAAGGGCAAAGTCCGTCTGAAGAAGCACTTCGCCGCCGCTGATCGTTATGCCGCCTTCCGTTCCCCAGAAATTCCTGTAGGGAAGAGCTTTCTCAAGCACCTCGTCAGCGCTCATCTTTGTGCCGACCTGTGTTTTCCATGTATCCGGATTATGGCAGTACTGGCAGCGCATGCGGCATCCCTGGACAAAAACGACAAAACGGATGCCCGGCCCGTCGACTGCGCCGAAGCTCTCTGTCGAATGAATATAGCCGTAAACTGTGCGTTTTTCTGTTTTGTTGTTTTGCATAGTTTGTATAGCCATCCTCTCGGATCTTCATCAAATCAATCAATCACAGCACGAGTCAGCCAGGGTCAAATTCTTTCATGGAATGTACGGGAAATGACATCATCCTGCTGTTCCTTGGTCAGATCGGCAAAATAGACACAATATCCTGAAACACGAATAGTCAGTGTCGGATATTTTTCCGGATGCTTCTGCGCGTCAATCAAGGTCTCACGTTTAAACACATTGATATTCAAATGATGGCCTTTATTTTCCATATAGCCGTCGATCATATGAACGAGTGTGTTTGTACGTGTTTCCGGTTCTGCACCAAGCGTTGCCGGTGTGACGGCAAAAGTATTGGAAATACCGTCAGTCGCGTACTGATAGGGCAGTTTGGCGACGGAAAGCAGTGAAGCAAGGGCACCGTTTGTCTCAGCACCATAATAGGGATTGGCACCGGGTGCAAAAGGCTGCCCCTGCTCGCGGCCGTTCGGAGTCGAGCCGGTATTCTTGCCGTAAACTACATTTGAGGTGATGGTCAGGACGGATGTCGAAAGCGTTGCGCCTCGATAGAGATGGTGCTTCGCCATCTTAGTATAAAGCTTTTTAACGAGCGATACGGCAATTTCGTCGGTCCGGTCATCATTATTTCCGTATTTCGGATAATCTTTTTCCGCTTTATAATCAATGGCGATCCCCTGTTCATCGCGGAACGCGCGGACCCGTCCGTATTTTATGGCCGAAATCGAATCTGCGGCAACGGACAATCCGGAAATGCCGGTCGCAAAGGTGCGGTTCAGTTTCGTATTCTTCAGAGCCATCTGGGCGGATTCATAATAGTATTTGTCATGCATGTAATGAATGACATTCAGCGAATTGACATAAACATCCGCCAGCCAATCGAGAATCGGATCCAGCTTTTTCTCAAATTCATCGAAGTCAATGTATTCGGATTGGATCGGTTCATAAGCCGGACCTACCTGCTGCTTCGTTATTTCATCAACCCCGCCGTTAATCGTGTAAAGCACTGCTTTGGCGAGATTGGCACGGGCACCGAAAAACTGCATGCCGTCAGCTACCGGCTGTGCGGAAACGCAGCAGGCGATTGCGTAGTAATCGGTTCCCCATTGTGTCCGCATCAGGTCGTCATTTTCATACTGAATCGTTGAGCTGTCGATCGAAACCCTGGCAGCATAGCGCTTGAAGTTCTCCGGAAGCTGTTTCGACCAGAGCAGTGTAATATTCGGTTCAGGTGCAGGCCCCATATTGGCCAGTGTATGGAGAAAACGGTATGATGTTTTGGTGGCCATGTGCCGTCCGTCCATAGCCATGCCGGCAAGAGACAGGGTGGCCCAAACCGGATTGCCGGAGTACAGCGAATTATATTCCGGTGTGCGGATAAAGGAAACCATCCTCAGTTTCATTGTAAACTGATCGATAAGTTCCTGAGCTCCCTGTTCGTTTAAAACGCCGTCCTTCAAGTCACGTTCAATATAAATATCCAGAAATGCGTCAATCCGTCCGATCGACATGGCGGCACCGTTCTGCTGCTTAATAGAGGCCAGATAGCCGAAATAGATCCACTGAATCGCTTCCTGTGCATTTCGCGCGGGCTTCGAGATATCGAATCCGTAGCTCTCGGCCAGTTCCTTCATTTGCTGCAGCGCACGGTACTGTTCGCAGATTTCTTCACGCAGCTGGATGACGTCGTTTGTCATTTCTCCGTCGCCGGTATTATTAAAATCTTTCTGTTTCTGTTTCAGCAGACGATCGATGCCGTACAGCGCGATCCGCGGAAAGTCGCCGATCAGCCGCCCGCGCCCATAGGCATCCGGAAGGCCGGTAATAATTTTATTGTGCCGGCACTTGCGCATCTGGGCGTCATACACATCAAATACTCCTTGATTGTGCGTCTTACGATAATCATTAAAAATGTGGTCGATTTCCGGATCAATGTCCAGCCCATAGGATTCCAGCGCTTCTTTGGCCATGCGAATCCCTCCGAAGGGCATCAGAGCTTTCTTCAGCGGTTTGTCTGTCTGCAGGCCGACAATTTTCTCCAGCTCCTTATCAAGATAACCCGGTTTGTGAGACGTGATAGTAGAAACCACTTTCGTATCCGCTTCGAGCAAACCGCCGGCCTCGCGCTCCTTAAGTTTCAGTGCGAGAAGTTTGTTATTCAGCGTTGTTGTCGCATCGGTCGGACGGGTTAAAAAGGATTCATCTCCGTCATAAGCCTTATAGTTATTGAAGATAAAATCACGAACGTCGATTTCTTTTTGCCAGCTCTTGCCCTGAAAGCCTTTCCAAAACGGAACAGCCACATCTGACTCGGTTATTGCCATTTTCATCCCTCCCGGATAAAATTTCTTTTACAGAACCATTATATCTTATTTGGAAATATAATGCCATGGATTTTTTCAAAATGATCCACATTAGACGGTGTTTCTCAAACCGAAAATCTGCTCACGATTTTTCAAGTGCTGCGTCGTTGCACGGCTGGCAGGCAGACGACGGAAAAAGTACCTCCTTTCGCTTAAACTTGTCTCAAGATGCATGGGAATTCCCCCCGAACTCGGAGAAAATTGTTCTAGGCATTCCAGAGATGCCTCATTTTTTGATTCATCCCCGGATGAGTACAAAAAAACTATGAGTATCTCTTTAGCTCATTTTCCGGCTGTGCCGTTAAATGATGATCGACTTTTCCTGAGACCGTCAATCTCTCGAGAGACGGAAAACGCGTCCGCAATCAATAAACTTCCATAACGATTTGATAGATCAAGTGCCACGAAATCGGGAGTAACGATCGATAAACCTTCTATCATGGTTTATCCAACAACCAGGGACGAGCCTGCCGTCTAATTATTCGGGCTGTTTACTGCTGATATTTGGCGTTTTTCCGGTGATTTTGGCCACGATTCACAGGAATACGCTGCAGGCAGGAGGAAAAGATCCGGGTGTTTCTGCCATGTAACGCTTGTCCGCGCATGATATCCATTTTTTTCAGAGGAATAAATTGCCATTCGCATGAACATCGACAATGTTTTCACACCACGGCCCGCTGGATACATGAGTTGAGGGGATGCCCAGTAAAAAAATTATAAAAGATTCACATGCCGGAAGTCATTCTTTTTATGAAAATAATGTGAAAAGGTATTGAAAATATCTGTAAGCGTTTTTATAATATAAATGTATTGATAAATAATAAATTTAATTTCTAAATAAGAAATTAAAAGGGGGCGCCCAGGATGAAAAAATTGATGAAAACTTAGACAGAACATTTTTCTTTAGTAGTGTCATGCTTGCTCTTTTAACAAGTGCGAGAAAAAAGAACAGAGTGGATCCATGAATCAAGAAGAATCTTCTGTTTTCGATGGATTACTGAAGCAGGTTGAACAAGGAATAAAATTGAAGAAGAAGACATGCGTCAAGTGGTTCAACGAATAAACAAAGGAGAGCTTGCGATTGGAAAATAAAGTGATTCAGTTGAATCCGCGGGATAATGTCGTTGTTGCTCTGCAGGATATTGCCGCAAGGGAAAAGATTACTGTAGGCGATGAGGAAATTGTTGTTCTTGAAGCGGTAAAACGCGGACATAAAATAGCGATTAATGATATTGCAGAAAATAACGGCATCATTAAGTACGGAGCTCCCATCGGCCATGCAACACAAGCGATTCAAAAAGGAAATTGGGTCCACACACATAATGTGGCGACCAATTTGTCCGGGAAAATTGATTATACGTATCGGCCGGAGCTTCATACCCGGATCTATCCGAAAGACGCACGGACATTCAAGGGATATGTCCGTCAAGACGGAAAAGTAGGAATACGAAACGATTTATATCTGATTCCTACCGTAGGCTGCATCAATATGATCAGTGATCTAATCGTTGAGCGGTTCAAGCAAAATCACCCGGGCAACGGCGCTTTTGATGAAATCATTTCATTGAAGCATCCTTACGGATGTTCTCAGCTGGGCGGGGATTTACAGAATACACAGAAAATCCTGATCGACGCTGCGAAACATCCGAATGCAGGAGGTGTTCTCATTTTCGGACTCGGTTGTGAAAATAATCAGCTGGAAGCGATGAAGAAGCAGATGGGCGCTTATGATGAGTCGCGTATCCGCTTCATGATTTGCCAGCAGGTGGATGATGAAGTGGAGACAGGCGTTCGTCTGCTTGAAGAACTTAATGAGTATGCCTCAAACGATCGGCGGACGGATCTGCCGCTCTCTGAATTAAAAATCGGTTTGAAATGCGGCGGCTCCGATGGCTTTTCCGGCATTACAGGCAATCCCTTGCTCGGCAGATTATCAGATTTTGTTGTTTCACAGGGCGGGTCGACTGTTCTTACGGAAGTTCCGGAAATGTTCGGTGCAGAGACAGTTCTTATGGGCCGTGCCGTCAATGAAGAGGTTTTTCACAAAATTGTCAACCTGATCAATCATTTCAAAGATTATTTTGCTTCGTACAACCAGCCTATTTATGAAAATCCGTCGCCAGGCAATAAGGCGGGCGGCATTACGACGCTGGAGGACAAGTCACTCGGCTGTACACAAAAATCAGGCACTTCCGCTGTGGCCGATGTTCTGGAATACGGGGATAAAATTAGAAAAAAGGGTTTGTCATTGCTGCAGGCGCCGGGCAATGATCAAGTTTCGACTTCGGCACTGGCTTCGGCGGATTGCCAGATGATTTTATTTACAACCGGACGCGGAACACCTTTTTCCACATATGTTCCAACTCTGAAAATTTCGACCAACACGCAGCTTTATGAGAAAAAGAGAACATGGATCGATTTTAACGCTGGTCAGCTGCTCGACAGGAATATAGATGAAGTCACAAATCAGTTCATTCAGCTGATCATCGATACGGCGAGCGGAAAAATAACGAAGAGTGAATTACGCCATATCCATGAACTGGCCATTTTTAAAAATGGAGTCACCGAGTAATTAAAAAAGAGGTGTAATTTTATATGCTTAAAGAAAGTGATCTTCATAGAAGAACAAATGTTAGATGGAAAATAGGCGTTTTAATGTGGTTAGCGATTGCAATTAATTATTTAGACAGAGCCAATTTATCAGCGTCTTCGGCAGACATAATGAAAGATCTTCATATTAATAATGCTGAAATGGGTATCGTCATGTCTGCGTTTTTTTGGTCGTATATGATATTTCAAATCCCTTCAGGATGGTTTGCAGATAAAGTCGGACACAGAATAAGCATGGCTTTGGCAGTTGGTTGGTGGTCCCTGGCCACTGCTATAACGGGATTGGCACGTGGTTTAACTTCTTTACTTGGATTACGTGTTTTACTTGGAATAGGTGAAGCTGGAGCTATGCCCTCAAACAGTGGAATAGCCACTAGATGGTTTCCTGATCACGAAAGAGGAAAAATTTCGGCTTTCTATGATACAGGTTCAAAAGTGGGTACGGCAGTTGCGATGCCGCTGATTGTATGGATTGTCAGTAACTGGGGTTGGCAATTTTCATTTGTAATATCTGGGGTGATCGGGCTTTTCTGGGTGGCTATCTGGATTTGGTATTATAACGATCCGGAAAAACAAAGATATGTTAATAAGGAAGAATTATCCTATATCAGAAATGGCCAGAAGAAAAAAGAAGGCATAACCCAAGATCAGCCGATGAAATGGTATGAATTATTCAAATATAGAAACGTATGGGCTATGTGCTTTGGCTTCTTTACCTTGAACTATGCCATCTTCTTTTTCATTACTTGGTTCCCAAATTATCTTGAGGAAGCCAGAGGAATGGCTGCAATGAGTATGGGATTTACTGCGATGATTCCTCCATTGGTCGGTATTGTCGGAGAACTGATTGGCGGATGGGTAACTGATTATTTATATTTTAAAAAACATTGTTCTTTGACTTTTTCTCGTAAATTTAATCTTGTCATTGGGATGCTGTTAGCAACCTCAATCCTTTTCGCTGGTTTAACAGAATCTACAGTTATGAGTATTGCTCTCTTATCACTTTCATATGCGGGTCTTGCATTTGCTGCCGCTGCACTATGGTGCCTGCCTGGTGATGTCGCTCCAAAGAACATGACATCTACCTTAGGAGGAGTTCAAAACTGTGCTTCGAATATTGGTGGCATTGTAGGGCCAATCATAACTGGATTTATAGTCACTGCGACGGGATCATTTGTACCTGCCCTGGTTGTTTCGGGCATAGCTACTTTCTTAGGTGCGCTGACCTATTTATTCTGGCTTGGAAAAGTTGAACCAATAAAAGTTAAAGGGGAAAATGAGTGAGAAAAGATAGGGCATAGAGGGGTGTAGATTAAATAAATCTTGGGCTTTAGACTGTAATGAAAAATTTTAATTGATAAACAGCCTAAAACTAATGAAAGGAAAATATACTTATGCAAATGACTTTTAGATGGTATGGTAAAAAAGACGATAAAATTAAATTATCTGAAATCCGGCAAATCCCCGGCGTTCGGGGAATCGTGGGCGCTTTATTCGATATTCCGGTCGGTGAGGTATGGCCGAAAGAACGGATTGCCGCTCTAAAAAAGGAAGTCGAAGACGCTGGTTTAACCCTTGAAGTGATCGAAAGTGTAAACATTCACGATGATATTAAAATCGGTCTGCCATCCCGGGATAAATATATTGAAAACTATAAAGAAACAATACGTAATCTAGCAGCCTATGGCATTAAAGTGATTTGTTATAATTTTATGCCGATCTTCGACTGGGTTCGAACGGACTTAGCTTATGTACTCCCTGACGGATCGACCGATATGGCTTTTGATCATAAAAAAGTCGAAGGCAGTCCGGAGGACATTATTCGTTCTGTCGAAGATAATTCCAATGGTTTTATCCTTCCCGGCTGGGAACCTGAAAGGCTGGCACAGGTTAAACAGTTGTTTGAAGCTTATAAAGATGTCGATGAAGAGAAACTGGCAGAAAATCTGGAATATTTTCTGAAGGCTATTATTCCCACCTGTGAGGAAGTGGGAATCAAAATGGCGATCCATCCCGACGATCCGCCGCGTCCTCTCTTTGGCCTGCCACGAATCTTTAAAAACCGTGACGATATGCTGAGAATTATGAACATGGTAGACAGTCCGTATAATGGTTTTACATTATGCACTGGAAGTTTAGGTGAAAATCCAAATAACGATGTTCCTGCCCTTATTCGCGAGTTTGGGGAAAAGAATCGCATTCCGTTTGCTCATGTTCGTAATATAAAACACACAGGGAATGGAGATTTCCATGAGTCGGCTCATTTATCTTCGGAAGGGTCGCTGGATATATATGAAATTATGAAAGCCTTTCATGAAACGGGATTCGACGGTTATATGCGTTCCGATCATGGTCGGATGATCTGGGGGGAAACCGGGCGTCCTGGATATGGATTATATGATCGCGCACTCGGACTCACTTATTTGAATGGAATGTGGGAGGTTCTGGATAAAAGTTCCAGAAAATAACAGATAAATCGAGATCAATACCTGATCTCTCCTTTGATTTTAAAAGTGCTACACGGTTTAGACCGGCTGTAGCACTTTTAAAATTTCTGCAAGAGTTAATAATTACAGGATTGCCTATACTAGGCGGTGCATATTCGTCTGGAAACGAGCTGCTCAGATAATGTCGATCTATCTTCCGAATGGAATTGTGAACTTCTGGTGCAGTTGTCAAGAAGTAATTGAAGAAAGTTTATCCTTCCACGCGGTGTCAGGAGAGAACGTGCTGAATTCTTTTGACAATGTTTAGCTTACAAAAGCGGGGGTCTAAACCCACCGTCTTTAGACGGTATCCGCTTTTAGCCTTATGTTTTCGTGTTCATACTTTTGACAGAGGTGAAAAGTATGGACGGCTATCAGAAAAGCGGTCATGCGGTCTACGATATCAAGTATCACGTGATCTGGGTGACGAAATATTGATATCAGGTGCTGCGAGGGCAGATTGCTATTCGGTTGCGTGAACTGATCCGACAGGGATGTGAAGCCCGTGGAGTAACGATTCTTCAGGGGAGCGTTGGAAAGGAGCCTATCCATCTGCTGATTTCCTGTCCACCGAGCCTTGCCCTGAGTAAAATCATGCAGTATCTGAAAGGACGCTCATTCAGACTGCTGCAGGTTGAGTTTTTCGAGCTGAAGAAACGATACTGGGGCCAATACTTATGGTCCAGAGGATACTTTTGTGCAACCGTCGGCAATGTCACGGAAGAAATCATTCGAAGTTATATTGCAAACCAGTCCAATAAGATCAAGGACGACATTTTCAAGGTTGACGACTGAGTTCAGTCAGCATTCAGTGTGCTATGGGCGCAAGGCCTTTCTATAAATGACAGAGATTATATTTCTACATAAAAATATTAAGAAGCGACAGCAAAAATCACGTATTCAGTTAAAGAGCGTTTTAAAAAGCTGGTTCAAAAAATTGATTTTTTCCGAGAACAGGATCAGGATGTTTTTGTAGTATCTACATCTAATGATTGATGGGCAGCAGGTGCTCGTTAATAAATTTCCCGACTATTTTATAAATGTCGATCAAAGGCTGATCAAAAATTCTAAAGAAACAAACGACTGAACGGAACCATTGCATCAACTGCTCTATTTTCTTATATAGAGCTTATCAGATTTTTACCTCCTTGGTTCATTTCTCCCATTTTTGGTTTCTAATTAGTAGTTGAAAGAAAATGACGACAGTCTCAGGCGGTTGTGATCGTTAATTAAACGATTAATCTAAAATTATGTAAAAATTTGGGGATGATCTAAATTGGGAACCTTTAGTTTATCCATCAACATTATTGTTCCGCTATGTCTTTTTTGTTGCATTGGCTACTTTACTCGGCAGCGACATCTGATCTCTGAAGAAGGCTACAGTCAATTAAATAAGCTTGTTTTTCGGATTTTACTGCCCAGTGGATTATTATATAGTACTTTTCATTCTAATTTTCGGCAGGGTTTTCCTATAAAATATGGATTGTTCGGAGCACTCGGCGTGCTGGCAGTTTTTTTGATAACATTTATTGTTATTGCTTGCACGCATTATCCGAATGAAAAAAAGGGGGTCATTATTCAGGGGATTTCCCGGAGTAATTTTGTACTTCTCGGTTTTCCGATTATTCAGTCCGTATATGGACCGCATATCGGTGCGACGGCGATCTTAATATCATTCGTTGTTCCGTTATTTAATCTATTGAGTGTTATTGCTTTGGAATTCTATTCAGGCGAAAAAGTAGATTATTTACATATGATTTGGAATATTTGCAGGAATCCGCTTATCCTAGGCAGTCTGGCTGGAATGGTCTTAAATCTTGTAAACTTTCCAATGCCTTATATTTTTGATAAGACATTGTCTCTTTTAAATGATGCAACGACACCGCTTGCACTTATAGCTTTAGGTGGAACGTTTCAATTTAAGGCTGTTAAAATCAATCTTATGACACTGATTTCAGTTAACTTCTGCAGGCTTGTGCTTATTCCATTCGTTTTTGTCGGATTGGCTATTATCATGGGTTTCCGCTATATTGAGCTGATGTCCCTTTTTATTGCGTTTGGTTCACCGACAGCTGTTTCTTCGGACAGCATGGCTCAGGAAATGAACGGGGATGTTGAACTTGCCGGGCAAATTGTGTTCTCGACTACGTTTTTATCGGTATTCAGCCTTTTTATTTGGATTTCATTGATGAAGGCCTATCATCTTATATAAAATCCATACGCTGAATCTTCATTTGCCGAAGGACTCGGCTATTTCGTTAGCAAGGTTCGTACAATGACAAGTGAGTTAGCAGGACACGGGATCTTTCTGAAAGCTGCCCTCTTATTGTTCCGTTTTCCAAATAGAAGCATTTCGGACGCTATAAGTTTAATTTTTTACTTGACAACTACTTACGGTAGCCTATAATTTTAATTGTTGGTTATATATAATAAACATAGTTTCTCAATAATAGACTATGCGGAAAGCAATCACTCTATAAAAAAATTTCTGAATATGTAAACGCTTTATGAATCGGGAGGCATGAAAATGAGTGAATTAATTACTGCAGGTGAACCGATGGTGCTTTTTATCGCAGATGAGCAGGGAGCGTTAAGCGAAGTCAGGCATTATACGCGGCATATGGCCGGAGCAGATGTGAATGTATCTGTCGGTGTAGCGCGATTGGGACATTCTGTGACCTTTTTGACCCAGGTAGGCAAGGATCCGTTTGGAAAGATTATTATTGATTTTCTGAAGCAGGAAAGTATTGATACGGCTCATGTGCTGACGACTTCCGAATGGCCGTCCGGTTTTATGCTTAAGGGTTTGTCCGACAATGGCCGCCCGGAAACCGCTTATTTCCGCAAGAGCAGTGCGACCTCGAAACTGACGAAAGACAGCGTGGCGGCGATTGATTTTTCGGGGGCCAGGATCCTTCACTTAGGCGGTATTCTGGCAGGATTAAGCGAGAGCGCTTATCAGACAACATTGGCACTTATTGAAAAAGCACGGGAAAACGGTCTGACGATTACTTTTGATCCGAATCTGCGCCCGGTGATCTGGAAGTCGGAAGAAGAGATGATCCGGCGTACGAATGAAATCGCCTGCCTGTGCGATGTCGTGGCTCCGAACGTTAAAGAAGGCCAAATTCTGACTGGGGAAAAAGAGAAGGAACGTATGGCCGATTATTATCTGGAAAAAGGGGTCAAACAAGTTATCATTAACCTGGTCGACATAGGTTCCTATACGAAGAAGAAGCTGCCGGACGGCCGTTATTCGGAGACCCTTGTCCCTAATTTCCAGACGAGCAAGGTCGTCGACCGAGTCGGGGCGGGAGATGGATTTGTTGCGGGGGCGGTTTCGGCGATGCTTGAAAATTTAAGCGATCGGGAAGTGCTGCTGCGCGGCAATGCGATCGGTGCTATTCAAATGCAGAATCTCGGGGATAATGAGGGGCTGCCTGACCGCGGTCGGCTGGATCGTTTTATGCACCAGACACAACTGGCCGCGATCTGACGCAGACTGAGAACGAATAACGGTACGCTTTAAGTTTGCGGATCCGGCAACATTCAGTCAGGATCGAAACAGACGGATCCTGAAAATGTAACGATTGAAGCGGTACTTGCGGAATCCGTCGATTTATTTAAGAAACGCTGCACATGCGAAAAATTCATAAGGAAAGCTGTCCAAAGTCATCTTGAAGACTGCGGCAGCTTTTTTTGTTCCGTAAATTTCTGGTCGATCGCCATTACTTTATTCTTGACAGCCCGTTTCACTTATGAAAACATGAGCCGCTCTATTTCCGGCCGGCGTATCATCTTTACAGGGAGAGGACATGATAAGCGCATGTGAATACCCACGGAGGGCGTTTTTCCGAGTGTTCGGATATCCCGGATCACGGCGGGGGAAATCAAGGCGGTGCATGATTCTAATGATAAGCAAACACAGATATGTCAGGTTCAGCTTCAGGTGCTCCGGTCAGGTGTCAAAACGGCGTCATCTCCCGGATGCTTTCCTATTGCCGATGACGATAGAAAAGTTAGGAAAAACCCGGACCAGTCAGGTCTCCGGCTGCGGACAGGACGGCATTTGCCTGTTGCACCGGAGGGGGGTGATGATCGTCACAGCGTCTGGTGAAAACGCTTTTATATATTGTGATGAAGTGTCGGAAAGCATTCTTTATAATTTAACGTGTAAGGGAGGTGAGATTGATGGAGCTTGAGAAAAAAGAACTGATCGAATCGATTCTCGTCCAGAACGAACCGAGCTTATATGAGATCGAAAAGAATATGTCGCTGAGCACGGAGCAAATTCTGAAAATCATTCATTCAATTAACGATCAGCTCGTTTCCGGTTCGATTGACGTCGCAGACGGACAACTGAAGATCTCAGCTAAATGCAGAGACGAACTGTACGCTTTGCTGATCGGCACGGATGATTTTGCCGCCCGTGACGATGTCGGCTTTCGGAAATGTTTGATTGAGCTGGAATTAATGACCCATGACGCGCATCACACGCTGCAGACGCTCTCCGATAAATTTTACGTCAGCAGGAACACGATGTATACGGATATGAAACAGATTAAGGAAGATTTAAAAGTGCAGCAGCTGGAGATCAGTTTTTCCCGAAAAACGGGCTATCAGATCACCGGCTCCGAATATCTGCTGCGCAATGATCTGGTTCAGATAACACGCCATCTGCTGAAATCTTTTTACGGCCGATCCTGCCTGAGCATTTTCGGCTTTGTGAATGAAGACGAACATGCAAAGCTGAAAGAACGATTGACGCTCATCGAAGAAAAGACTCAGATCCGGCTGACGGATGAACAGAGAGAAGAGCTTCCTTTTATTCTGGCAGTATTAATGAACCGTATCCGTTCTTATCCGGCTCCGTGGACTTTCAAGATTGAGAAATACGATATTCGTAATACGGTGGAGTTTCCGATTATCAAACATTGCCTGAACGACTTCTCTTTCTTAAAGGATGTGGATATTCTCTATCTTTCGCTTCACATTCTGTCTTCCAACCGGATTGAATCGGCTTTCGATTTTTTGAATAGTGAGGAGATCCTCTCGGCGGTTGATCAATTTGTCGAGATGCTGAAAAACAGGCTCGCCGTTCAATTTGTCAAAGAAACGGAATTTAAGGAAAAACTGCTGCTGCACGTGCAGCCGGCTATATTCAGAAATTTGTTCGGTTTTCGGATTAACAATCCGCTGACCGTCCGATTTATGAACGAGCACAAAGAGATTTACCTCTGTGTCGCCGATGCAGTCGAGCCCTTTGAACGGATTGTCGGGCATCCTCTGTCGAATGAAGAAATTGTTTATTTGGCTATGCTCGTCCTCGGCTGGCTCTACCAATCGAAAGAGAATCGGACTTTTTATTTTAAAGCGGCGGTGCTCTGCCCGAACGGGACATCGGTATCCAAACTTTTATTGGAGAATCTGAGGGGCATGTTTCCGCAAATTGAATTTATCGGAGCCTTTTCATTTCGCCAATTTGAACAAATGAACGTGGCCCTTGATTTTATTTTTACAACCAAACCGATCAGGAGCCAGGCCAGGACGATTGTCGTGCCGCCCTTTCTCGAACCGGAAAGCAGGAAGCGGCTCCGGGCATCCGTCTCCAGGATGATGAAAAGCGATGCCTCCATTCAGGCGAAGAGTGCCTTGAGCGCCATCAAAGGTCTGCTGCCGGAGGATAAACTTTATACGGCGGAAACGTTGCTGAAAGTTTATTTTGAAGGGAATAAAGAGTTTTCGCCTTTTCTGGCTTCCCGGTCGGAGGAAGCGGATTTCAGCGAAAAAAATATTCTGTTCATCAATGATCCGGTACCGTGGACGGACTGCCTCGATATTGTTTTTGCGCCGATACTCGGCAGGAAGACGGCAGACCGGGACTATCTCCGGCGCTGCAAGGCAGTTTTCTATAAGAATTACCGGCAGATGCTCATCGGTCCGAATATCTATCTTCCGCATACGGCGCCGACCGGCGAATCGCTCCGTCCGGATATCGAGCTTGCGTTTTTCAGACGGCCGGTCGCCGATCCGGATGGAAATTCAGTTCAGATCATGGTAGGGCTGGTTCCGTCGAAAACCAACAGACATGTTCCGCTTTTATTGATGCTGAATGATGTATTCATCGATCGGCAGGCGCGTGAACAGCTGATTCATTCGAAAGATGCGTCTGAAGCAATCGGTATCCTCAAGGGAGGTGAGGCCGTGGGATATTAACGTTTTGGGAGCGGAAGAGGCCGCTCCCCCCATTTCGTATAATGAGGCCGTTTCTTCTTTAAATAGAAATTGAAAATAATCATACGAGGAGCGTTAAATCATGTTAGATTATCTGAAAAAAGAAGTTTGTGAACTGTCAAAAAGGGCGCAGCGCAACGGACTTTGCAAACATAAATCCGGTAATTTCAGTGCGCGTGATCCCGAAAGCGGCTTATTTGTTTTTACACCGACCGGCGTCGACAGAGAACTGCTGACCCCGCGGGATATGGTGGTCGTCGATAAAAATGTCCATGTCATTGAAAACCTGTCCGGATTGAGACCGACAAGCGAATTGCTTATGCATCTGAAAGCTTACGAAGCACGTCCGGATATAAAGGCCGTTGCCCATACACACTCGATGTATGCCACTTCTTTTGCCGTTCTCGGTAAAACGATTCCGGCCATTGTCTATGAATTACAGGCGCTCGGGGCTAAACGCGGCTATGTACCGGTTGCTCCGTACGGCCGACCGGGGACCTACGAACTGGCTGATCATGTCGCCGATACACTCAAAGATTCGGATGTGGCGCTGATGGAGAAACACGGAACGATCGGTGTCGGCAGCGATATATACGATGCTTTTCTGAAGGTTTCTTATTTGGAGGAACTGGCGCAGATGTATTATAACGTACTGACTGTGAACGGCGGTAAAGAACCGGAAGCGCTGCCTCCGTCGGAAATCGTGCAATGGGCATATCCGAAAGAGGTTATTTTTTCATAAGTATCTGGAGGCGATTCCGATGACGGAAGATAATTTGACGTTCGATTTATTTTTCAAAAAGGATCTGGTTTTTCTTGACGCGGAATGGGCGGATGCAGCGGATTTTTTTAAAAAGATCGCCGGGTTCCTTGAACGCGGAGGGTATGTTAAGCAAACTTTTTATAAAGCGATCACGGAGCGCGAACGAAACTATCCGACCGGACTGCAGACAGCGTCGGTCGGCGCGGCGATTCCTCATGCCGATCCCGTCCATATCCAAAAACCTTTTATTGCGGTCATCCGTCCGAAGCAGCCGATTGCGTTCGCGCCGATGGGCGGACGTCCTGATGATCAGAAAATCCAGGCGGAGATTATCTTTCTGCTCGGTGTGATGCGCAACGGTCTTCAGGTCAAAGTACTGCAGAAGTTAATGGGCATGCTATCCAATGAATCGGTCATTGATGAGCTGCTTCATACGTCGAGCGATGAGCAGGTTCTTCAAATCATTAAAAAATCATTTGCGGCGGAACAGGCCGTATAAAACATGAAGGAGTGCAGAGATCATGGCAAAAGTTATTGTGGCTTGCGGTTCGGGAGTTGCGACTTCACAGACGGTGGCATCCAAAATCAACAGAATGCTGAAGGAGCAGAACATTCATTCAACGGTTGAAGCGGTGGACATTAAATCGCTGGATAATTTTATCAAAGGCGCGGATGTATATGTGTCGATCGTCCGGACGAATAAAAAATTCACCATTCCTGTGATTAACGGCGTTGCTTTTCTAACGGGGATGGGCCAGGACAAAGAATTTGAAAAACTGGTTGATGCAATCAAGAAGGCGGATGCAAAGAAAGTGAAGTAAACATAAATTCAAGGAAAAACGGAGGGGAAAATCATGCAAGTGCTTAGGGAAGTTGTCAATTATATCCTTAATCTGGGTGCCCCGGTGTTTGTGCCGATTATCATGTTGATCGTCGGCCTGGTCGCAAGAATGAAATTCAAAGATGCGTTCTCGGCAGCATTAACGCTGGGCATTGCTTTTACCGGTATGACCCTGGTCATTAATTTCATGACCGGTTCGATCAGTCCGGCCGCGCAGGCGCTTTCGCAACGGACCGGAATCACTCTGACCGCGGTGGACGGCGGATGGCCGGGCATGGCGGCGATATCATGGGCCTGGCCGTATGCCTTCCTGATGTTCCCGCTGCAGATCGGTATCAATATCGTGATGCTGATTTTTAACTGGACGAAGACATTGAACGTGGATATGTGGAACGTCTGGTCGAAAATATTCACTGCCGTGATGGTTTCCTATATCTCCGGAAGTTATGTTATGGGTTTTCTGGCGGCGGCTCTTCAGGTCGTTCTGGAACTCAAGGTCGGGGATATCTGGGGGCCGCGCGTCGAGAAACTGACGGGGATTCCCGGCGTGACGGTGCCTCATCATATTACGTTGTTGGCGAACATTCTCCATCCTGTAGAAATTCTGCTGAATAAAACGCCTGGCCTCAACAAAAAAGTGGATTCGGATTTTCTGAAAGAGAAGATCGGTATTTTCGGTGAAAACGAAGTCATGGGTGCCATCATCGGCCTGCTTCTCGGTTTCGCTGCCGGCTACAGCATCTCGGGTTCCCTGACGCTGGCTGTCCAGGCGGCCTCGGCACTTGTTCTGTTCCCGATGATCTCAAAATTATTCTCCCAGGCTCTATCGCCGATTTCTGAGGGAGTATCCGAATACATGCGCAATAAGTTTTCCGATAAGGAAGTGCTCATTGGGCTCGACTGGCCGATTCTTGCCGGCCGCAGCGAACTGTGGGTCGCCGTCATTATCACGATACCGATCCTGCTGATCTGTGCGATTGTGCTTCCGGGCAATGCGGTTCTGCCTTTTGCCGGCATTATTAATCTGTCGTTCGTTGTTGCGGCGCTGCTCCTGACCAATGCCAACATTATCCATATGTTGATTATGGGACTGATTACTTCACCGCTGTTTCTTTATGCGGCAACGTTCTTTGCACCGTATATTACGCGGCTCGGAAAAGCAGTCGGAACGGTTAAGATCCCACACGGCATGATGCTGAGCTGGAGCACCTTTGAATCACCTGATTTCCGCTTTCTGGCAGCTTTTGCAGCTAAATTTAACATTTGGGCTATTCTCGGCCTTGTCGCCTGGATGGTTCTGTTCTATTGGCTGTATAAAGACATCGACCGGCAAAACAAACAAGAAGTTGCCGCTGACGGCGAAAGCGAAGCGGATGTTTCATGATTAAGAAAACATTTTGGTATCTCATGCTGGGCCTGTCCTTTGCCCTCTTTGTCCTGACACTGGTTCAAAGCAATGTCTTTCTGCTGATCGCCAGTCTCGCCCTGGCTTTTCTCGTCCGCGTCAAGGGAAACAAAGTGCTGTTCGGTGCCTATGACCGGATCAGAAAAGAAAAGATTGAACGGCTCAAAAAAATGCGTACCAAAAGTGAATCTTAAGCCGCCGTGCCTGCTTCGCATGCAGCAGGCACGGCAGTCGCTTCAGATCCCGGATAAATCGAATAACCCAGGCCCTGACCGGGCGTGGGTTATTCGATGCTTGCGCTTCAATAATGATCCTGCTGCCGGGCAATGAAAGCAGCATTTGCTATCTTGCGGATTTGTTCTCAGAGCGACGCAGCATTTTTCCAGATGAGCACGCCGTTCTGCCCGCCGAAGCCGAATGAGTTGCTCAGAGCAAACCCGATCTTTCTATGATGCCGGCTGAGATCCGGAACAATATCCGCGGGTGCGGAAGCATCTTTTTGCCGGCAGTTGATGGTCGGAGGCAGCGTTTCCGTCTCCAGTGCTTTGATACAGGCGATGCTTTCAACGGCTGCCGCTGCACCCAGCAAATGTCCGACGGCTCCCTTGATTGAACTGACAGGGATCCGGTTTAAACTATTTCCGAAGACTTCATGCAGTGCGATGCTTTCTGCGGCATCGCCTGCCTGAGTAGCGGTCGCGTGCGCATTCACGTAGTCGATTTGCAATGGATCGATGTCCGCCTGATGCAGGGCGCGTGTCATCGCCAGCGCGGCACTGAACCCGGTCGGATCGGGGGCGGTTTCATGGTACGCGTCGTTGGTTGCTCCGTAACCGGAAAATTCCGCATAAATCTTCGCTCCGCGACGGACGGCATGATCGTAGGTCTCAAGAATCAGAATACCCGCCCCCTCACCCATGACCATTCCGGCCCGGCCGGCGTCAAACGGCCGCGACCAGGCGCCGGGATCATCCTCCGGTCCGGAAACGGCAAGTGCACCGGCCGATCGAAGCCCTGCCAGTATCACCGGGCTGAACAGGCATTCTGTACCGCCGGCAATGACCATATCCGCTTCACCGAGGCGAAGCCAATAACTGGCCTCGCCGATTGCATTCGCGGATGAGGCACAGGCGGTAGAATAGGTAATAACGGGCCCGTGAATGCCCCACTGCCTGGCAATCGTTGCTGCGGCGGCATTCGGAATCGATTTCGGAACAAGCCGCGGTCCTGCATGAGCCGCGCCGCCGGCCAGCCTTTTCATACCTTCGTCAAGTGTCTGCACACCGCCGAAAGCGCATCCCATAGCAATGCCGACACGATTTCCGTCATAGTCGCCGTTTAATTCCTCACGGCTTTTCCATCCCGCATCACTGAGAGCTTCCGCTGTCGCGGCCAGCGCCATTTGGCTGAAACGGTCGGTCTTTCTGATCAGCTTCCGCTCCATAAAATCCTCGGCCGAGAATGTCGCCGCTTCTGCGGTGACCGGGGCCCATTTCCTGAGCTGCTCATCGGAAGTCATCCGGACGGCGGTTTTACCCGCAATCAAATTTTCCCAGAAGGATGTAATTCCCTGCCCAAATGGGGTGATCGCACCCATTCCCGTCACGACAATTCGTGTTTTTTTCTGCACAAGTGACCCCCCCATTAAAAGGCAAAATTGTTAACATTTATTCATTTGCCTTCAAAATAATTGAAGATTATCAGTATATTTGAAACAATATAGAAGAAACAGAGGAAATAAATTTCAAGATTATGGTATCACATTTTTAAGTTTTCTGCTGTGCGGGAATCTCGTTTTTCGGGAATTCTGTTTTTGGAGGGAAACGAAAAATCGGATGAAACGGAAGGAGGTGAGATCTTGCGTTTTGCAGGAAAGGTCGCCTGCGTCACAGGGAGTTCCCGCGGCATTGGGCACAGGCTTGCCGTCCGTTTTGCCGAGGAAGGAGCCGATGTCGTCGTCAATTACGTGCGGAACGGCGAAGCAGCCAGAAAAACGGCTGCTGAAATAGAGGCCGCCGGACGACGGGCGCTAGTTGTCCGGGCAAATATGGCTGACGAGACGAAAATCAAGGAAATGTTTAATCAAATCAAAACCGTTTTCGGAAGAGTCGATATTTTTATCCACGGCGCCGCGTCCGGGAGAAACCGATCGACGATGGAGCTGGACACTAAGGGCTGGGATTGGACACTGTCCGTCAATACCCGTGCCTTTCTTATTGCGGTGCAGCAGGCGGTGCGGCTCATGCCGGAAGAGGGGGGATCCGTGATTGCGCTCTCTTCGTTCGGAGCGGATTATGTTTTTCCTTATTACGCATCGGTGGGCGCAAGCAAAGCTGCCCTTGAATCGCTGGTGCGTTATTTTGCCGTTGAACTGGCAGAACGAAAAATCAATGTCAATGCCATCGCCGCAGGAGCGGTTTACACGGATGCTTTGAAGCATTTTCCGGAAATGGAACAGACGATCAAACATTTGAAAGCAAAGATGCCGTCCGGCCGAATGGTTAATGCGGATGATGTTGCCAATCTGGCACTTTTTCTCTGCTCGAAAGAGGCTGAGATGATCCGCGGACAAACCATCCGGGTTGACGGCGGGGTCACTCTTCCGCTTGTCTGAAAGCGGTGCTGTCTTCGAGCCATTCGCTTTACAGACGACCGGAAGAAAACATACGGCAGGGAGATGCACTTGAAGATGGAAAAGCTGACGGAACAGGAAATTGAAAACAGGGTCAAAAAAGTCGTTGCCGCGCAATTGCAGGTGGATCAGGACAAAATTAAGAAAAACAGTCTGTTTGTCGATGATCTCGGTGCCGATTCCCTCGATCTGACGGAGCTGGCGATTGCGTTTGAAGATGAGTTTAATCTGGAGATACCTGAAGCGGATTTTGATGAAATAGCGACTGTATCGGGCGTCGTTGCCTATCTTTATAAGAAGTTGGAAGAGAAAGGGGACCGTTAATGTTTAATTTCCGCGGCAAGGTTTTATCGGAACAAAGGATCAATGAGTATCTGGACAAGGGAATATGGGAAAACGAGTCATTCGTTGATGTACTGAAAGCCGATGTTGAAAAAAATCCGGATCTCATTCATAAAGATGAACGGCAAAGCCTGAGCTACAAAGAATTATGGGAAAAGGTCGAAGCACTGGCAGCGGAATTCTACCGGATGGGCATCAGAAAGGGCGATCGCATTGCCATGCAGCTGCCTAATACGCTGGATTATGTGCTGGCCATTTTTGGAGCCTCCCGGATCGGCGCCGTCAGCGTACTTCTTCAGGTTGATCTCGGAGAAAATGCGATCATCAAGAGCCTGAAACAATCACAGTCGAAATTGTGGATCACCGTCGACAGTTATCGTGGACACCATTTGTGGCAAAGAGCCTTGGAAATTAAAAAAGAGGTTCCCAGTCTGGTCAGCGTAATTGTTCAGGGTGATGTTGCCGGCGTTCCGGACAGCGTTCCACATTTCGAGGCGTTAAAAAACAGCGGCAGAAAGCTTTCAGAAGACGTTTTACAGGAGAATGCACCGGGACCTGCGGATGGGTTTGTTATGGTTTTTACTTCGGGAACGACGGGATCGCCCAAGGGCGTTGTGCAGCTGCACGGCAATTATTTGTGGGCCGCGCGGGCCTATGCAAAGAATTTTGGCTACATGCCGGGGGACTGTGTGCTTGATGTTGCACCGATTGCCCATCAGACCGGCATGCTTGCCGGCATTATGATGACGATCGCGACGGGCGGCCGGATCGTGCTGCTTGACCGTTTTTCAGCCAAACGCGTCCTCGATTGGACGGAGCAGGAAAAGGCGGCGTTTATCATCGGTGCGCCGCCTCATGTAACACACATGGCGAACTATTCCGGTCTGGAAGAGGCCGATACCTCGAGTGTTAAAGTTTTCATTTATGCGGGTGCATCCGTACCGAGCGCTATACTGCGGCGCCTTCAGGAAACAAGCGGCATTCAGGTCGGCTGCCTGTTCGGCTGGACGGAAGGTTTTGTCGCTACGCTGACCCGGCCGGACGATCCGATTGAAGCGGTCAGCAAAACGGTTGGATTTGTTGTGCCCGGCGAAGAAGTAAAACTGGTGGATGAAGAGGGAAAGGTTGTTGAAAGAGGCGAAGCGGGAGAGATGTGGTCCCGCGGTCCGAACTTCTGTGCCGGTTATTTTGAGCTTCCCGAATTCGCTGCGAAACAGTGGGACCGGGAAGGATGGTTTCATTCCGGCGATCTCCTTCGCCAGGATGAAAACGGCCGTTATACTTTTCTCGGCCGCTCAGACGATATCATCAATCGCGGGGGCACTAAGATTGACCCGAAGAGCGTAGAGGACGTTCTCGGCGGCTTTCCCGGAGTAGGGGCAGTCAACGTCGTCGGTGCCCCGCACCCGACTCTTGGCGCGCAGACTGTTGCCTGCGTTGTCCTGCAGGAAGGGCGGCAGGCATTCCGATTGGACGAACTGAGAGATTATCTGGGCGTGCATGGATTAGCGAAATTTCAGTTTCCCGATCGTCTGGAATTTTTTGACGAACTGCCGCGAACCGAATCCGGCAAACCGAAAAAGAATGTACTGAGAGAATGGGTGCTTGAAAGAATCAAAGCCGATCATCTGTCGGCAAGCGAGAGAAAGTGAGATGTCGGTTCGATGAGTCTATTTGAGAACAGCTGGTTTAGAGCGGCCGAATTTCATAGTTCTTACAGCGAAGAGTCAATCAATCGGGCCAAAGCCGTTTATGAACGGGTTCTGACATTCTGCCGGGAGGAAGCGCCGGAATGGGGGGCACGGATCGAACGGGAAGAAAGAATTCCCGATGAGTTTTGGAAGCGGATGGTTGCCCTCGGTTTCCATAAATTGACCATTCCCCGATGGGCAGGAGGAGAAGGCCTGCCGCTGGTGCTGTATCTTCCGTGCCTTGAAGAGATCGCCCATTGTCATGGAGCGATTCGCATGGCTTTCCATGCTTACAACAGCATTTGGAGAACGCTTAACAGAGCATCTTCCAGACAGCAGCAATACTGGCTGCCGAAACTTGTAAATGAAGGAAAATCGGCGGCTTTTGCTTTAACGGAACCCGATTACGGGACAGGCATCGATCTGCACACGATCGCCGGCGAAGAAGACGGACACTATGTTCTGAACGGCCGCAAACATCTGATCACATTTGCTGAAGAAGCCGCGTTTATTACAGTGATTGCTAAAATGGAAGGGGCGGCAGGCCGCAGCAGCCTGACTGCCTTCCTTGTCGCCAAGGATCATCCCGGAGTGATTTTCGAAGATATGGGATCGATGATGGGAGATATCGGCTGCACGCATGCCGTCGTCACTTTCGATCACTGCGAGGTGGGAGAGGAGGACATTATCGGCGGCATCGGCGGCGGATTTGACGTTGCGCTCCGGGCGTTTCTCGATCAGAGCCGGGTCGGCATTGCTACGTCAATGGTCGGGCTTTCTCAGCAGGCTCTGGATGCGGCGCTCGATTTTGTTCAGACAAGAAAGACATTCGGCAAAGCGCTTGTCAGCCGCCAGGCTGTGCAGATGAAACTGGCTGAGATGCAGATCGCGATTCAGAGTACCCGGATGCTGTGCGTGGATGCTGCGGAAAAATATGATTTAGGGGAAGATATATCGTCTGAAGCGGCCGTGGCAAAGGCGCAGGCGATTCAGACATCGCGTCTTGTAACGGACGGTGCCCTGAAACTGTTCGGCGGCATCGGTTACAGCAAGGCCAGTCCGGTAGAACGGCTTTACCGTGATGCCCGGTCGCTTTGGTTTGAAGAAGGGACAGACGATATGCAGAAAATGACCGTTGCTGAGGCACTGATCACGCATGCCCGCCGCCGGAGGCGGGAAAAGCGTCAGATGTAGGCGGTGCCGGGAGAGTCGGCGAAAGTGCTGAGAGACTCCGTTCACGTGCGGCAGCGCCTGCACAAAAATGATATCGGCGGATTTCACGAATAGAAATGCCCCCACAGTTGTCAAAATAACAACGTGCGGGCATTTTTTTTTTGCGGAATAATGCCCAGTGCCGGTCTGAGTCGAAGTGGATCTATCATAGGGAAACTTTGAAAAAAATTGAACAGGAGACAATAAATGAAGCGGAAAACTTTAGGAAAGATATCGGTCGTTCAAATTTCTCTGCTGTTAATCACAGGCATCGGCCTCAAGAACCACGTGATGATCATCCCGGCGCTTATTCAATCTGCAGGAAGAGACGGGTGGCTGTCGATCATCTTAGCTTTTATTCTTATTTCACTGTGGGGCTTTTTACTTATTTATATTTATAACGGCACAGGCAGGGGTCATTTATTCAGCTGGCTGGATCGGCATATCGGGACCTGGCCGACGACATTATTGAAAGTAATGATTAGTTTATATCTCGTCTTTCTTGCTTTTACCACTTCCAAAGAAATGACGGCGTGGACGAAAGTTGCCTATCTCGTTAATACGCCGTCTGTTTTTCTTATTATATTGTTTACAATTCTTTGTGCTCTTATGGCATCGACAAGCTTGCAATCCTTAGCAATTACCAACGTCTTTTTATTGACAATCATTGTCATTCTGGGATGGTTTGTCGGCATTTCAAATATGCACTTCAAAGACTTCTCGCTCCTCCGTCCTGTTTTAGAGCAGGGTATGGGTCCTGTTTTTTCCGGCACGATCTATACATTATCGGGGGCCATCGAATTAATGATGGTTCTGTTTCTCAGTCATAAAGTTCACGGGTCGATAAATTATAAGGCCCTGGCAATCAATGCTTTCTTACTCTCTTTCCTGACCGCCGGACCGTTTATCGGGGCGATCACTGAATTCGGTCCCGTGGAGGCATCGAAGCAGACCTTTCCCGCTTACGAAGAGTGGAGTATTTTAACGCTGGGCCGATTCATAGAGCATGTTGATTTTTTTTCAATTTATCAATGGCTGAGCGGGGCCTTTATACGCGTTTCCTTGCTTCTGTATATTTCTGCGGAAGTGTATCAAATTAAAAAGAAGAGAACGCAATTACTTTTATTATCGCTTTACGGCTTTCTGATTATCGTATGCGTTCTCTGGCCGGTCAGTGATATGACCTTTTATACTTTGTCCGAAAAAATTTTTATGCCGCTGACTTTGTGGTTTTTTCTGGCCCTATCAATCATTTTTGGGCTTATTGTTTGGATTGTAAACGGTATCGAGGGAGGAAGCGGCAATGCGCAGAAAAAAAGCGAACCGGAAACCGGGAGGAGTTAAAAAGCTTCAGACGATCACAGGTCGCGGGATCGGCAGTGAAGGCGGAAAAGAGACCGTTAAAACACCGATCAGTGAAAACGAATTGCAAAAAGTGTTTGCCGGATGTTCCGATATCCATTTTCAACAGATGCGGTTCGGCGATCATCAGGCAATTATTGTCAACTGCGAAGGCATGGTTGATAAAGAAATGCTCAACCAATCGATGTTTCCGAAAATGGAGAACTTCTTCCAGAGTAATCAGAACGCGGTAATGACGAAGGACAGAATCCTGCAGTCCCTGCATTTGCCGGATCTGGCCGAAGTGACCGATGAAAAGCAGATGACGGACGATGTTTTTTCCGGAAAGGTATTGTTCTATCTAAAAAACGGTTCGTATATTTTTTCAGCGGACATTTCCAAACGGCCGCAAAGAACTCCGGAAGAAACGAGAACGGAAGTCAGCATAAAAGGCCCGCGGGACAACTTTATTGAGGACTTATCGATAAATATTGCGTTAATCCGCAAGCGGCTGAAAACGACTTCGCTAAAAGTCGAGAACTATCAGATCGGACGGCGTTCACGGACCCCAGTCGGCCTTCTTTTTATTAAAGACATTGCCAACAAACATATTCTTGATGAATTAAGAAAATGTATCAAAGCAATCGACGTAGATGCTGTCTATGGCGGGAATCAGTTTATGGAATTGATCGAAAAAGTTCCGTTTCTCATTCCGAAGCACTCTTATTCTGGACGTCCTGATTTTGTTGTTGAAAGCTTATTGAGCGGCCGATGCGCTATTTTAATCGACGGAGTCGCTTATGCAAATATCGTGCCGACCAATCTGTTCTTCCTGCTGAAATCGTCGGGCGACAGCGAATTTTCGTCTTTTTACAGTTCCTTTGAGCGGGCGCTGAGAATATTCGGCGTGTTTTTTGCGGCTTATCTGCCTGGCTTCTGGGTTGCCATCACAACTTTTCATCAAAACCAGCTGCCGCTTACGCTGCTGGCCCCGGTTGTTGAATCGCGCCAGGGATTGCCGCTGCCGACGGGTCTTGAAGCAATCGTGGTGATCATCCTGTTCGAATTGTTAAAAGAATCCGGGATGCGCATGCCGCAGTCGATCGGTTTCACGGTCAGTGTCGTCGGAGGCCTGATTATTGGCCAAGCGGTTATTGATGCGCGGCTGACCAGCCCGGCCATGATGGTTGTTATTGCCGTGTCGACCATTTCCACGTTCACATTTACGAATCAGGGAATTATAGGAGCGATTAGTCTGCTTCGGATCGCAACGATTGTGCTTGCTTCTTTTTTGGGATTGTTCGGGTTTATATTATCATTTTTCTTTATCATCGTTTATGTTTCAAATTTACGGATATTCGGCCTCCCTTATATGGAAATGCTGGCCAATCTTGATTTTTTCAACATAGTGAAAGCTATGTTCAGATTGCCGGCACGATACAATAAAAAGAGGCCGGTCATGTTGTTTTCCCGGGATAATACGCCAAAAGGAAAAAATTAACATGAGAAAACACGCCGGCATTTTTGCCATCCTGCTAACGATATCGGGGCTGTGCGGCTGCGGCGGGGATTCCAATGAGCCGGAGAGAATGGTTTATGCACATGGGATCGGCTTTGATTATCAAGGCGGGCAATACGTGGTGTACGTGCAGTTTATCGATTTCTCATCCATGGTCGGAACGTCCGGCGGGGGGCTGGGAGGCGGTTCGAGCAGCAGCTCCTCATCTATAGTGAAGGCTTCGGGGAGAACGATCAATCAAGCGGTAAGCAATCTGTATCTTCTTATGGATCGTCATGTTTATTGGGGCCACCTCTCTTTTGTCCTTTTGTCGGAAAGAGTGATCCATCATCGGGGGCTTAAGGAAAGCATTGATTTAATCAACAGAAATTACAGCATACGTTATAATATTTTGTATTATGTCGCTGCGGGCAGTGATCTGGAAAAGTATCTGACTTCCGTTCCGATTAATAAAATTCCTATATCAATGAGCAAGTTAAGCGATCCGGACAACAATTATTTGCAGAATTCCTATGTCAGGCCCAAGTCCCTGCGTGAATTGATTCTGAGCCTCGATGAACCCAATCATCAGACGGAACTGCCGCTTATTTCCCTTAAGGAAAGAAGCGGATTGCATAAAGGCCAGACGGATACCGATTACTTGGGCGTCGTCATCCTATCCGAAAATGATATACAGGGGAAATTAATTTACACTGATGTATACGGGCTTAGATGGCTTTACAGCGGCGGCGTGGGACGTGTGCGCGTCATTCTGAAGGATCAGGAGCGGTATCTGGCTTCCGTAGATGTTACCGGCACGAAGTCCAGAATTGTGCCGGCTATGGACCGCACCGGCAAGGTCCGCTTTACGATTGACATTAACGTAACGGCACACGTCATGACAATTATTAAACCGACACACGAAAGAACATTGGAAAGACTCCTCGAAACACAAGTAAGGAGAGAAATAGAAAGAACGTATCGTGTATCCGTCAACCAGCATATAGATGCTTTTCATTTTTCCGAAGCGCTTTACAGAAGCAAATATTCCGCAAAATGGCATCGGCTTCAACATAACGGGAAAATAGATCTTGACAAACTGACTTTAAAAAAGGTAGAGGTCCATGCTTACATAAAAGATTCAGGGAAAAATAATATGATGCCGACTTTAGATTGATGTTTCAGGACTCCGCTGTTCAGCATTTTCTCTGGAATGGCTGTTTGATCATGAATGACGGATTTGAGTTTCAAGACTTCACTGTTCAGCATTTCTCCGGAACGGCCATGAATGCCGATCCGGGTTTCAGGACTCCGCTGTTCAGCATTTCTCCGGAACGGCTGTTCGATCATGAGTGACGGATTTGAGTTTCAAGACTTCACTGTTCAGCATTTCTCCGGAGTGGCCGTTCGATCATGAATGCCGATCCGGGTTTCAGAACTCCGCTGTTCAGCATTTCTCCGGAACGGCTGTTCGATCATGAGTGACGGATCCAGGTTTCAGGACTCCGCTGTTCAGCATTTTCTCTGGAATGGCTGTTTGATCATGAATGACGGATTTGAGTTTCAAGACTTCACTGTTCAGCATTTCTCCGGAACGGCCGTTCGATCATGAATGCCGATCCGGGTTTCAGGACTCCGCTGTTCAGCATTTCTCCGGAACGGCTGTTCGACCATGAGTGACGGATCCAGGTTTCAGAACTTCGCCGTTCAGCATTTCTCCGATGGCTGCCGATTCCCACGGCAGCAACCATGGTGCCGGAATGAACCCCCCGGCGGATAATTATAACAAGGTGGTTAAAAGTCAGTAAGGGATCTCCAGCTTAACACTTCTACCTCATTGGTATAATTATACAAGTCACTAATAGGCCGAAAATACCTTAACATCAGGATTTCTCATGGCCTCGGTATAGAAAACGCGGGAATGCAGGGCCCGGTACGGAGCGGGAAGGCAAAAAGCCGGGTACACGACGATCCGTGCACAAAATATCGAGGCTCCCCCGCAGACGCAGCGGATGCAGACAAAAAAATAAGCGCCGTAGCGTTGAAAGGTTTGCGTTGATTTAAAAAAACATCCGGCGCTTTAAAGCTGATCGGACCGGGAGATGGGCTTTTAAAGCCAATAAGCAGATGAACGTGCTTCGAACATGCGGCTAAAACGGGCGGGCCGGTTACATGAAAAACAGCGCTCAGCTCACCGCCGCCTTTTTGAAACGTGTTTTGATCCGAGAACCTCGTCTGCTGCTCAGCGGCTCAGATTGCTTAATGAAGAAGGAAGCTGAGCACTGGCGGATTCATCCGGGGAAATTCTCCGGCTCTCGCAGCCAGCAGTCGGAGAATTAAAAAATGGTGAATTCAGCCGCTCCGATTGATAAGTTTCGGCTGTAAGCCCTCCGCAGGGAAAAAACCGGCAGCGATGCGGGGGAGCGCCGGCATTGAGAAAACAAAACAGGGATTGGCGAAGCACAGCTGAACGCTTTCAGCGATCCGGACCGGTGCAGCAGAAAGGCATGAACTTGTTCAGACCAGCGATCCGAATCGGACAGAATCGTTTTTCGACTGTCCGTCGATTTTTCCGACAATCTGCGCAAACGCAGCGGCTGTGCGCTGCCAGTTTGTCCGCTTCAATTGCTTTTTAGCGAACGCGGTCATTTTTTCCAATTCCTTCGGCCGTTTCAGATAAAAATGGAAGCGGCGCGAAAAGTCATGAAAATCCATGCTTGTCAGCAGAGCCGAACCCTTTTCAAAAAAGTAGGGGAGCGTGCCGTCTGCAAATTCCATCACCGGCAATCCGGTGTGCATCATTTCAAACGGAACGAGTGAAATATTGCTCATCGAGGCCACTATGCCGAAATCGCATTTTGCATAGAGTTTAAAAAGCTCCGACTTGTTCAGTTTGCCGAGATTGGTTCCGTTGGCAAAAAAGGTGCCGAGCGGCGATCCGTAATAATAAACATGAAGTGTGATTCCCTCGTTCTGCAGCTGTTCCTCCAGCCGTTTCATCAGCAGTTGCGTGATGATCGGTGCCCGCCTGGCCGTCGGCCGATTGTAAACGGCAATGGACAGCTCCTTTTTCTGCGGGTATTTCCTGAAATCACGCGGAACTTCCGGATAGTCCGCCGGTTCAAAAGCAAAAGGAATGCTGTCAACCGGGCTCAGCGGCGAACAGTTTTTTTCAATCATTGCTTTATTCCACGGACCGAGGCTGACCATATGCAGGTTCAAATCATACGTTTTTTTGGCCAGCAGATATTGATCCCCGTAATCATAAAAATAAGGCTCATAATCCTGAACGAAGTACATTTTGTACCCGTGCAGATTTTTGATCACATAAGCGGATTCCCAGAAAGTAGCGATCCACACATCTGATTGATAGCTTTCAAGCGCCGACGCCGGAAGAATCTTTCCCAGATAGCCGGGAAGATTCAATTCGGCGTTCCGTTCCATTTCCTCCACGGACTGCGGTTTATAGCTGAGGTAGGCGACCTGATAGCCTTTTTGGCTCAGATAGGTACCCAGCTTTAAGACAGAAGTTCTGCCGCCGCTGTACGGAAGCATGCCTCCGAGGACGAAGGTGAGCGTGCGCACCCGATCGGGCAGGCTTTGCTCAACCGGATCGAAATCGATGGAATGATAAAAATCAAGATAATCGCGGACTTCACCTTTTCCCTCATCTTTAAAATGATATCCTTCTTGCAAAATAACACCAGCTCCTGTCCATTCTCCCCGGAGCCGGGGAATCTGCAAATGTGCGCCGAACCAGAGCGACGCCGCTGTTCCGAGAGTAGGAAAGCCCCGACCGGCCGTTTCCGAATCCGTTCGCGCAGAAAATGCCACGGAATATCGGAAGCAGCCACCCTTTTTCTGATGAAGTTAAAAAAAAACAGAAAAACGAGATTCCACCTGTTTAGAATTATTATAGGGAATAACTGAGCGTAACAAATAGTGCTCATGGAATTCGGAGTGACTGCAAAAAAACGCGGGGAGAATAATTATTAAAAAATCATTAAATTTATTATAACATATTTTAAATTGTTTGACAATTTAACGGCATGTTACGTATAAAATGATCGTTAATAAAGGGGAAATCTCAAACCGAACAAACGTCTGAATAAGGGTTCGACAATCAGAATATTATTCCGGGAAAACAGCCAGTTTTGAACCACTGCTGTTTTCCATGGCTAAAAAACATGGACATGCGCATCAGTCGCAAATAGGGGGCCGTCCTGTAAAATCGTCATCCTATCCAGATAATGAAAATTATAGTTTTTCAGCTCACAGATATCGGCAATCTGATCAGAATGATTGCTGAAGCAATACATCTGACAAAAAACAGGGATCAAAAAAATTGCAGAAGGCAGAACACGCACAGAACAGTGGGAAACAAACCGGATTTAAGAAATTCCGAACCAGAATAGGGGAGGAGAAAACAAAAGAAGAGAAATTTTCATTGCTAGTCCAAACCCACACGGATTGAGCCTGACTTGCGCCGAAATTTTGAGCTCGCACCGAATCTGAGCAGTCGCACCGAATCGATCAGAAGTCGCACCGAATGGGGGGAAAGTCGCACCGAATCAGGCGGAAGTCGCACCGAACAGGAGCGGTCGCACCAAACCAGGCAGAAGTCGCACCGAATCGATCGAAAGTCGCACCAAATCAGACAGCAGTCGCACCGAATCGATCAGAACTCGCACCGAATGGGGGGAAAGTCGCACCGAACCAGACAGAGGTCGCACCAAATGGGGGGAAAGTCGCACCGAACCAAGCGGAAGTCGCACCAAAAATGGTCAAGTCCTTTTTGTGTGTAAATTATCTCAGCTGGATGAGTCTTATCATGAACGGATACTGGCTACCTTGGCGGTTGCTGCGTGCCGTCACTTTTTTTCTTCAAGTCCCAGTAAAAGCCCATATTCAGGTAGCGGCGCTCTTTTGGCTAGGTTTCATTTCGCTCCATGAGCAGGAGTCAGCGTCTTGGGAATTACGCCAAAATCGTGCTGAACGGGGAATCGTCAATGGATACTGGGCAAAATTTTATGCTTGTGACTAATAAAGCAGATTTTCTTAAAAATTATTTCGAATACCTTTATTAGTGTAAAAATCAATGCTAAATAACATTTTAACAACAAATGTCTCCGAAATTCGTGCTTTTTTGAGATATTTCAATATTCTCTTTGGAACTGCAAGAACAGGATTTTTAAAATGATTGTTGAATTTTATTTTATTAAAGTAAATTGTACTTGAAAAGGAGTGATTTGTTTGATTGTGAAGCCGCTTTTTGCGCCGTGGCGTTTGCTTGCAGAACAGTCCCTGCTGTGGCATTTGCCCCGCGACATTCCGGGAGTAGCCGCGATCGAGAAGGATCTGGCTCGGCTTGAGGCAGGATGGCACGGCGAACAGGAACTGGATTTTTATCTGCGCAGTTTTCCCGATGAAAGAGTACGAATCTTCTATGATTTACGCTTATCCATTGAAGAACAAAAATTCCAAATCGATACATTATTACTGACCCCGAATTTTCTAGCAATATTGGAAGCAAAAAACTATTCGGGAACGTTAAGCTTTTTGCCTGACGGTCAGCTGGTTCGCATAATTTCCGGACGGCGTGAAGGTTTTCCCAATCCGCTGACTCAGCTCAGCCGCCAAAAATATTTACTGAAAAAATGGCTTGTCAATCATCAAATTTCTGTGCCTGCGATTGAATCACAGGTTGTCATCGCTAATCCCGCCGCAATTATCGATAATCTCTCCGGCATGCCTTCCGTTAATGATTTTGTCACTCATGCTGAACAAATTCCCGCGCGAATTCAATGTTGGTTTAAAAAATACCCAGACAAAATAAATGAAGCGGCACTTAATGTTTTGGAAAAGCAACTGCTTGCTGAACAAATCGAGGACGTCCCTGATGTTTTAGAAAAGTTTAAAATCAAGACGGCCAATTTACAACGCGGCGTTTGCTGTGATCACTGTCGGAATTATTCAATGCAGCGTATCTATGGGCAATGGGCCTGCCCATTCTGTGGGATCCGTAGTCAAACCGCACATGAACCGATGTTACTCGACTATTTTCTGCTATTCGGCCGGAACATGACAAATAGACAATGCCGTGAATTACTCATGGTCGAAAATCGTTACCTGATTCCACGCCTTATGAAAAAAATGAACATTCCAATAGCCGGAAGTGGAGCCGGTGCAGGACTTTACTATAAAAGACCTGCACATGAAATATACGAAGCCTATTATTGTCAAAGAAGAAAAAATAACATAACAACAAAATCCAGATAATAATTCAGTTAGTCAAAAGTCAGTCAAAAATTTAGAAGTTCGCTGCATCAACTCGCACCAAATCAGGCCGAGGTCGCACCCAAAAATCGAGGCCGCACCGAATCGATCGGAACTCGCACCAAATCGGGAGAAAGTCGCACCGAACCAGGCCGAGGTCGCACCCAAAAATCGAGGCCGCACCGAATCGATCGGCACTCGTACCGAATGGGAGGAAAGTCGCACCAAATCAGGCCGAGGTCGCACCCAAAAATCGAGGCCGCACCGAACCGGGAGAAAGTCGCACCGAATCAGGCCAAAGTCGCAGGCCGAAGTCGCACCCAAAAATCGAGGCCGCACCGAATCGATCGGAACTCGCACCGAACCGGGAGAAAGTCGCAC